>PFSB01000023.1 GCA_002788855.1 Candidatus Roizmanbacteria bacterium CG_4_9_14_0_2_um_filter_38_17
CGCTTTCAAAGACGCTCAAAAAAGCAAAATGAAAATTGCAATCAAGGTGATTGATATATTCGGCAACGACACGACCAAGGTTATTGAGGTGAATATTTAATCCTATGGAAACAACAAAAATAGCATTATTTAAAGGCAAAAAAATTAGAAAAAAGCTATTTCAAAATGAGTGGTGGTTTTCAATTTTGGATGTTATCACAGTACTTACAGATAGTCCTCAGTCTAAAACGTATTGGGCAAAAATGAAAGAACGTGATATAGAAATGTCCCAACCGTTCCCATTTTGGGAACAGTTGAAACTTCCCGCAGAAGATGGAAAAATGCGTAAAACTGATTGTGCCGATACCGAGGGAATTTTTCGCATTATTCAATCTATCCCATCGTCTAAAGCTGAACCATTTAAGAGATGGCTGGCAAAAGTAGGGTTTGAACGAGTTAAAGAAATAGAAAATCCCGAACTGGCAACAAAAAGAACTAGGATACTTTACAAACTCAAAGGGTACCCAGACGATTGGATAGAAAAAAGAATGCGTGGTATTGCAATTCGGGAGGAATTAACAGATGAGTGGCAAAAAAGAGGTGCGAGAGAACAAAGGGATTATGAAATATTGACAGCGGAAATTTCTAAGGCTACTTTTGGTATAACTCCGAGTGAATACAAGAAAGTAAAAGGCTTAAAACGAGAAAACTTGCGAGATCATATGGATGATTTCGAACTTATTTTTACTATGCTGGGTGAAAGGTCAACCACAGAAATTCACCGCAATGAGGATTCCAAAGGTGTTAATAAGTTGAAAGATGATGCAAGAGTTGGTGGAAAAATTGCAGGGAACGCCCGAAAAGAGCTGGAAAATAAACTTGGACGATCAATTGTTTCAAAAAAAAACTATTTACCAACAAAGAAAGGCAAGAAAAAACTTACATAAAACGCTATGGCATTACACAAAAATTTTCCAAAAGACAAATTTCAAATACTTAATCCGTCAATCAGGTGGTTTCCGGCAGATGAAGATTTACGCAAAGAGGGTTATGAAAAACTTTTACCTCCTTTTGTACCAGAACTGCGAGAGCGTGTTGCCGAATGGCGAAAAAAAAATTATGAAGGCGCAAGCGAAACCTCAAAAGCTCTTTTAAATTGGTGGTTTAAAGAATTGCACACAATTTATGCCAAAGACGGCACGAGCGTTGCATTCCAGTATTATTTTGCCCAAAGAGAAGCGGTAGAAACGGTTATTTGGATTTATGATGTTGAAAAAGTCGTCAATAAATACGATTTGATTAAGTTTGATAAATTAGGACGAGTAAGCCCGAATATGTTTACCGAGGACTGGCTCCGCTTTGTGATAAAAATGGCAACCGGAAGCGGAAAAACAAAAGTCATGAGTTTGCTTTTGGCTTGGTCGTATTTTCATAAACTTTATGAGGAAAATTCAGAACTGGCCAAAAATTTTTTGCTTATCACCCCAAACATCATTGTTTTGGATAGAATAAAAGCTGATTTTGAAGGATTAAAAATATTTTATGAAGATCCGATTTTGCCTGACAACGGTTATGGCGGACAAAGCTGGCAGGACGATTTTCAAATAAAACTGCATTTACAGGATGAAGTCGGCACGATTTCAAAATTGGGAAATATTTTTCTGACCAATATTCATAGAGTTTATGAAGGCAGTATCTTTGAGCCAAGTTTTGAAGATGATGATACATCGGATTATTTTTTGGGTGATAAGGTAGTCGGCAAAACCAATGATTCAAAAATTGATTTGGGCGAGATTGTCCGCGATGTTGATGAGTTAATGGTTATCAACGACGAAGCGCACCATATCCACGACCCAAAAATGGCGTGGTTTAAATCTATTGAAGATATACACAACAGATTATTACAAAAAGGCAAAAAATTAGCTTTACAAATTGATTTTACGGCCACGCCAAAAAACAATCGCGGGGAAATTTTTGTGCAGACCGTTTCTGATTATCCTTTGGTTGAAGCCATACATCAAGGCGTGGTAAAAAATCCAGTTTTGCCAGATCAGGCAAGTCGTGCAAAACTGCAAGAAAAACAAAGCTCAATATTTTCCGAAAAATACGAGGACTATATCCGGCTTGGAGTTGAAGAATGGAAAAAGACATACAAAGAACTTGAACCGACCGGCAAAAAATCGATTCTCTTCATAATGACGGACGACACAAAAAATTGCGATGATGTGGCGGAGTTTTTAGAAAAAAGCTACCCGCAACTAAAAGGCGCGGTTTTAACTATTCACACAAACAAGAGCGGTGAGATTTGGGAAACTGTTACCGGCAAAAAAGAAAAAGAATTGCAGGATTTGAGAAAGAAAGCCAATGAGATAGACAGCATGGAAAGTCCTTACAAGGTGATTGTATCCGTTTTAATGCTTAAAGAGGGCTGGGATGTCAAAAATGTAACGACAATCGTTGGTTTGCGCCCTTATGGGTCAGATTCAAAGATATTGCCGGAGCAAACATTGGGTCGCGGACTGCGCCGAATGTTTTTTGGCCAAGAGGTGCAAGAATATGTGAGCGTTATCGGTACGCACGCATTTATGGAGTTTGTGGAATCAATCAAGGCGGAAGGCGTTGAGCTGGAAAAAAGAAAAATGGATCGCTCCGGCTCGCCAATTACCCCGACTGTTATTGAAGTTGATAATCAGAATGAAAAAAAAGATATTGAAAACTTAGACATTGAATTGCCGGTTTTGACGCCGAGAATACAAAGAGAATATAAAAATCTTAACTTGCTGAATGTTGCGGGATTTAAGCACAAAAAAATCTCAATAAAAGAATTTAGCGAGGAAGAAAAGAAAGAAATTGTTTTTAAAGAAATAATTGACGATAAAACTCACCATACAACAATTTTGAATAGCTCTGTTGAACCAAACTATCAAAGCGTCGTCGGATTCTTTGTGCAAAGAATAATGAAAGAACTGCGCCTTTTTGGTTGCTACGACATACTTTTTGGCAAAGTAAAAGAATTTATCAGTGATGATTTGTTTAGCGAAGGCGTTGATCTCAATGACGCAAATATTTTGAGGAATTTGTCTGAATTGGAAGCAGTAAAAACTATCGTGGAAACATTTAAAAAGGAGATTAACGATTTGACTGTACAAGATGTTGGCGATACAGAAATAAAAAACTATCTGAAAGTGAGTAGTGCCAGACCGTTTGTTGTTACTGATAAAAAATATTTATTACCCAAAAAGAGCGTGTTCAATAAAATTGTTGGTGATAGTGATTTTGAGCTTGAGTTTGCTAATTTTTTGGAAAGTGCTGATGATGTGCTTTCTTTCGCAAAAAATTATTATGAAATTCATTTCAAAATTGATTACAGAAACTCCAGTGGAGCGATTTCCAGTTATTATCCTGATTTTTTCGTAAAGATAGATAATAAAATGATTTATATCGTGGAAACAAAAGGACGTGAAGACTTCAATGATATTGAAAAAATAAAAAGATTAGAACAATGGTGCCAAGACGCAAGCGAGAGGCAGAAAAAAATTGCCTACAAAATGCTATATGTTAGGCAGGAAGAATGGGATAAATACAAGCCGACAAACTTTGGGAAACTGGTAGAAATTTTTAAATAATGTCCGATCAGATTGTGAAAAATGATATTACAAGTCTGACTATTGTTGTTTCTACTTATAATCGTTCAAGCAGCCTAGATGATTGTCTAAATTCTTTATCCAAACAAACTGATCCTGATTTTAAAATACTAATAATCGACGGGGATTCAGATGATAATACGCCAAGAGTTATAGCCAAATACAGTAAAAAATTATCTATTAGAGTTATAGTTGATGGAATTGCCCATCTCTCGTATATACGAGATCTTGGCTGGAGGAAAGCCGATACCAAACTTGTTGGTTGGATAGATGACGATGTAGTGGTTAGCAAAGGCTGGGTTAAATCAGTAAAAGAGGCATTTAAAGTTAAATCTGTTGCTGGAGTAAGTGGTCCAACGATTATTCCACATAAATTACTTAATAATAGAGATGTTTTTTATTTTCATAGATCAAAATCTTTTCTATCAACAATATATTTTCATCTATTTATGCAAGGAGAACGTTTCGGGATTGGAAAAATATATCCATCAGGCGCGTGGTCACCGGGGTCTAATTTTCCCCAGTCGCTAAAGATAAAACCTCGTGAAGTAGATTATTTAGAGGCATGTAATTTTATTATTCGCAGATCTGTGCTGAAAGTCGCAGATGGTTTTGATCTGAAATATATTGGAACTAGCGAATGGTGCGAAGTAGATCTGGCATTTCGTATACGAAAAGTAGGTCGTAGACTTCTTTTCGATCCTAAAGTTGCGGTTTCGCATTGTATTAGTACTGGTGGAGTCTATGCGAGGCGCAACAACGTCACCCATAGATTAAAAAATTTTCTTATGTTTTATCTGTTTTCATATTATCCAAAATCTGTCATAGGCTGGTTTCTATTTATGTTTTATCTACTTTATATTTTAACCTATTATTTATATCTTTTTATTAAAAGACGTATATGAGGTTTTCGATTTTTCTATACAAAAATATTAATCATCTGGTTTACTTCTCGCTCTGAAAGTTCTGGGTTATTAGGAATATATAGTCCTAAATTATTGACTATTGTTGCATTTGGTAATGTTACATGTGGAGATGTCACATACTTTTTGAAAAATGGTTGTTCTATTATATTTCCACCAACTATTGGACGAATCTCTATTTTATTATTGCATGAGTTAATTACTTTTTTGCGAATAGTATTATTTTTACAAATAAGTGGAAATGCGAAGTTAGAAAGAATATCTAAGTGATGTGATTTTATAGGATGATATTTATCTGTTAGACGGTATAATTTTGACGCTAGTCTATCATAGTTGGTATTTCTTATGTTTACTATTTTATCTAGGTGTCTTAGTTGCAGATTGCCAATATATCCTTGTATTTCAGTTGGTCTAAGATTATAACCAAGATCGTAAAAAGTATATCTAGAGTAGAAGGAAGTTGATACATTATGAGACTGACGAAGGTTTCCTTGTTCTGTCGTTGTAAGGTTTCTATCCCAACCATGGGCACGAACAATTTTCAACATTTTTGAAAGCTCTGTGTTGTCGGAGCAAATGGCTCCGCCTTCGATTGTTGACAAATGGTGACCTACATAAAATGAAAATGTGCTGGCTAGTCCATAGTTACCAAGCTTTTTACCTTTATACATAGACCCAAGAGCTTCGCAGTTGTCTTCAACTAGTATGATATTTTTCTTTTTGCATATTTCTGCAATTTTGTCTAAATCATCACAAAATCCCAATAAATTAGTAATAAAAAGAAGTTTAAGATTGCTCTTTTTAAGCACGCGTAAAAGATTTTTGCTGGATACATTTAAAGTGTCTAGCTCTATATCTATAGAAATTGGTTTTAGACCAAGTTGTATTAGAGGCATTACATTTGTTGACCAAGTAATTGATGAAAAACCGACAAGGTCACCTTTTTTTACTAGATTGAGATTTAAAAGAGATTGTACTACTGCGAGATTTGCAGAGCTTCCACTATTAACGAGTATAGCGTGTGATCGTCCTTGCCACTTTGCGAAGCTATGTTCGAATTTATTACATTCTTTTCCAAAACTTAATTGCTTGGTTTTATTTATAAATGCTGATAGTTTTCTCTTAGTATCTTTTTCTTTGTAAAAAGTTGACTTAATTAGTTTTATCATATGCAATATTGATGCTATTGAATATTTTTAGCATGCTATGAGTGTAATCTTCCCATGAGTAGTTTGCAAGTATATAATTTTGTGCTGTTTCCCCTATTCTTTTACGCAGTTGACAGTTACTCGAAAGCTTAAGAAGTCTTTCAGTTATGAGATTTGGTTGTCGTGGTTCTACGAGTAGTGCATTATTGTTATCGGTTAATACTTCATGAACTCCTGAGCCTTTAGATACGATGCAGGGTTTTCCTAATGCCATTGCTTCTGTTACTGCAAGACCCCATGTTTGTTTGTCGTTAGGGAATATGAAGATATCGCAGGCATTATAGAATTTGAGTAGTTCATGTTCTTCTACGGATTTTGTTATAAGAGTTATAATAGTATCTAGTTTAAGCTGTTTGATTAGGTTTTTTGTGTTTTGGTAGTAGTCAGAATTTAGGCTTTTTTCTCCAATAATAATATATTTAATAATTTTGTTAAGTCGAGGTTGAGACTTAATGATATTCTTTATTGCAAGTATTGAGTCTTCATATCTTCTGTGAGGAAAAAAAATTCCTACAGATAAAATTAGTAACTGTTTATTTGTTACTTCTAATTTTTTTCTGAAGTCTGTAAATTGTTGTTTTGATTGAGTGAAATGTCTTAATTTATTTCTATCTAAACCGCTTCTTATGACAAACGCTTGTTTTTTATATATTTTCCTAACTAATCGCTTAATTCTGTTGTCTAAAACAACGATTTCATTAGCTAACGTACGAGTTAAAAGTATATCGATATGACGAGTAATTTGATCAAATGAAACAAAAGAATTACTACCCTTTGAGTTATTCACATGCCATAAGTCATTGCATGTCCAGATAATTATTGTCTTTTTAAAATTAAATAATTTGGCAAAAAAAGCGATCCAATTTGCTGGCCACTCATGAGGATTTAATATGTCGTAATTATAGCGAGAAACTGTATATCCCATTTTTACTAAATTAATAAAGTGGTTTATTTTAATCAACAACGGATACCTTGATGTGCTCAATATATTGTTGCTTATGACATGCTTTAGTGTCAATATTTTGAGCTTGTTGCACAAATTCCAATAGCATTTTTTACGATTGTAATTAATTGTATATACTGTAATCTCATAGCCTTTTTTTTGTAAGTTTTGGGCAAGTTGTAGAAATTGACGTTGCCCTCCGCCTTTTGTATTTAGAGCTCCAATGATTAGTGCTATTTTCACTGAGTTAGTTAAGCATGAGTTTTTTAAATTTATGCATTATATTTGCTTCTGAGTAAGTATTCAATACTGTTTTGTAGCCATTTAATCCGAGTTTATGATTAAGTTCTTTATTTGTAGTTAGTATATAAATAGCTTGCACAAGTTGATCAGTATTCCCGGATTCTATTAGCAATCCTCCTTTTGCTTGTTGAATAATTTCTCGAACAGGTGGAATATCAGCGCCAATTACAGGTTTCTTTTTGTACCATGCCTCTAGATATGTTAACCCAAAAGACTCACAGATAGAAGGCATACAATATAAATTACATATTTCAAAGACAGTTTCTTTCAGATGGTCATCAACAAACCCCAGATCTATTAAGAACTTGCTTTTTAAATTGTTGGTAATTTCATTCCAATGTGGGGTGCTATTACCAATAGCAATTAGTCGATAAGAGTTATCTTGCTTGTACAGCTGGTTCATAGCTTGTAATAAAACATATGCTCCTTTGGGTTTAATTTTGCTGCCTGCAAAAAGAACAACTTTCTTATTACTAAGTCCATATTTATTTGAAAATTTTTCTACTAGTTGCTTGATATGGACAGTCCCCTCGTTTTTTGGTTGGCTTATAAAGTAAGGAAGATGAATAAATTTATGACTTGGTACATTAAATTGTTGTTGTATTGAGTTAATTTCAGCCTTAGTGGATACATGTACTTTATCAACAATGTTAAAGATATGTTGTAGTTGGGAGTTTTTAAAATCAGACATTTTTTCATGATAGTTTGATCCAAGAATAATTTTTGGTTTTGGAGCCAGATTTTTTGTAGCAACTATTACTTGTTTATTGATATATGCAGGTAGTGGAGATGAATATATAATATCAAACTTTTGTTGTTTAAGAAGTTTTGATAGACCTATTAAATGAGGGCCGCAATAGTGCAGTTCTAATTTATTGGTTATTATTTTTGGAAGAAAAATCTTTAAGTATCTAACCAGAATCAAGCTTATAAAAGAGGCAATATGGAGACAAGGTAGACGATAAATCTTGACGCCGTTAATGCAGTTAAAATTTTGTCTTATCTGCTTTCCCAAAAAAGGATCATACCACCAGCGAGTATTGTATCCGTTTGCAGTAATAATACTACAATCATATCCCATATTTGCCAGTGACTCGGCATATTGTTTGATAACTAAGCCAGATCCCGAAAGAGATACTGGTAGGTAAAATGGCGTTACAAATACAATTTTATTTTTTCTTAACATAATCATTTATAAATATAATTAAAAATGAAGTTAGTAGAAGTGAAAAAGCAATTATATTTGACCTAATAATAAAGTAAAGATTTTGATGGAATTGATAGATTAGCAGTATTTGCAGAAGTGTGAAAAATAAAAGTGGGAAAATAAATGTTTTTGTGTTTCTAGCTAAAAAATAACTCAAAAACGTTTGAATTAAGACAAGTAGAGTAGAACTAATTCCATAAAATACGAGATAATTATATACACTAATAAATTTATTTCCAAATAATAGACCAATACTATATTCGGGTATTGTTCTAAAGACAACCAAAAATATGCAAGATATAGGGATTATTATAGACAATGCGGCTAATAATATATATGTTTCTTTGCTCTTTTTTTCCGAGTAAGAAGATGAAATCATCGGAAAAATTACCGCGATAATAGGAGCACTGCTTAACGTAATTAGCCTTCCAATTGTTGTCAACGCTGCGTATTGTCCTGCAATTTCTGCTGATAAATAATGCTTTGCTAAGATCAAGTCTATTGTGGATAGTATGGAAAATAATAAGGTGGTGATAAAGAAAGTTTTTGCATAATTATAAATAGAGTCTTTGATATCAAAAGCCTTTGCAGAAGTAGGTATATTGCTTTTTGAAGGTTCTACATTTATTGATGAGTATTTTTTCTTAATTATCATATTTACATAAAAATATGTGAATATAGTACCTATTAAAAAAGCAGAAAAAACACCGGAAATAGAAAAACCAAGTACAACTAGCACGATTCCTATAACTAGTTTACTTGCTGTAGCGAGTATGGAAGAGGTTGTAAATGAAATGAAATTTTGCAATCCTTGCAATGTTCCTATTCCAACCGCGGCCAACATAGTTATGGGAATACTTAACCCAAAAATAAGCATTGGAAGTTTTGAAACATGTAAAAATGATGATAGAAATGGCACAAATAAGTAATAAACACCTAGTAAAATAGAACCTATAATTAATGCCCTTCTTTTTCCATAATTAAACAAGCTAATGGCATTGAAATGTTGTTTTTCAGAGTTATATCCGGCTGTGAATTTTGCCATTATGTTTGTTGTCATTTCAGATGGGATATTAACGATCGCCAATAAGCTAAATATGGCTAACATTTCTCCGTAATATTTGGGTCCCAGTAAGCGAGCCATAGATAATGCAAAAATAAGGTTTAAGACATTTGTAATGTTGTTGCCAATAAAAACAACACTACTATTTTTGAGTAAATTGGTAAATATTAAGCTAAATCTTTTATGAACGAGTCTTGGTAATAAATCAGATATTTGTAGCAAAATAGCACTAATTATTTGAATAGGTAGAACTGTAAATATCTTAAGTATGTTTAAATTATTGACAATTGTTATTATTCGATTACGTCTATGGTAGAAATTTTGTTTTTTAATTGAGATATTTCTTTTAAAAGTTAGTGAGCCTTTATGGTATACAACTGCTTCATAACAAGACCAGCATTCATAGCCATTTTGTTTTGCTCGTAGGCATAAATCAACGTCCTCATAAAAATAATGGAAGCTAGTGTTAAATCTGCCAATTTTATTAAATAATTCTCTATTAATAATAAATGCTGTGCCGTTTACATAGTCGTATTTTGTATTATGGTTATATTGTCCTTTGTCGATTTCATCTCTTCCAACTGCATGCGCAATGCCCAAATTATCATATCTTCCCCCAACATTATCTATAATATTTGGTTTGTCATAAAGAAGTATTTTTGGCTGAACTAGTATTTTATTATTCTTTCCAATAAAACTTACTAAGTGCTTAATGCAGTTTTTCTCAACAGTGGTGTCGCTATTTAAGAAAAAGAGTAATTCTCCTGTCGCTTTCTCTGCAGCAAAATTACAGCCTCCAGTAAAATATAGTTGTTTATTTGAGCGATACAGCTTTACCTTGGTTTTATTGCCATATTTTTTGATAAGTAGTTGATAACTGTTATCGGTGGATGCGTTATCAAGGACGATGATTTCAATATTTAGATATCTTGATTTTAATACAGAATCAATGCAGTTCTGAATAAAGTTTTTACCATTGTAGTTTAATATAATTACAGAGACTTTCATTTCTTAGCAATTATACAGACTGTTGCTCCTTTGTCATCTGTTTTTTTTGCATTTTTATAGTAGCTATAAATTAGGTTTTTAAAGTAGCCTTTGTAAATACGAAAGTAGAGTAATATATCCCAAAGCTCGGCTTCTTGCTTAGTTATGTAGTAATATCCTTTATCTACCATTAACTTATGTTTAGCTAGGATATTCTTCCACTCTTCAATTGAGTGAGTATTAAAGTGAGAGTATTTTTTATCTCTTAGTTTGCCATAAATCTTTGAGATGTACTTTAAGCCAAGTTTAGAAAAGATACTGTATTTGTAGAAATTATGACTTGGTGTGGTGAAAACAAATTTTCCACCTGGTTTTAGAACTCGGTGGACTTCACTAAAAACTTTGTCAATTTGCCCAATGTGTTCAATTACGCAGTTAGAGAATACTAGATCCACGCTTTTATTGGGTAAAGGTATTTTTCGAGCATCTCCTATGATTACCTTTTTGTATACACCACTTTCTTTTGCTAGTTTAGCAAAGAACTTGTGGTTATCTAAGCCAATGTCTAGTTTGCGGCTAAACACTATAGCGGCAGTAAGTCCTTCTCCACAACCCAAATCCAATATTCTTGCATTGGGTTTGGTAATCTTTGCAAGATGCTGTTTTAACAGTTTTAGCTCGATACTGCGAAATAAAATTGTCGAAGGAGCTTGAAACTGTTCTACTTTCTCAAATAATTTATCCATTCTTAATACGGTTTTCCTAAGACATAAGAAATACCTTTACCAAAATACCATTTTAATGGTCTCTTGTCTTGTATTTGCTTCATCCAGCTATTATCCGAATAAGATCTTTTTAATAACAGCTTAGGTAATTTTGTGATAAGGGAAACATAGGCAAGAATAATCATTCCTGCTTTAGCAAAATTTAGCTTAAACAAAAACATAACAAATAACTCTACCCAGGCAAAGCTCACTGTCAGAAACATAACTACTCCATTTAAGCCATTACCATTTTTAATCATGGTTGCTAAATGATTACGACAGCCATAAAATGTTATTTGAGTTTCCCATTTTTTGCTAATTTGTTTATGCTTTGTGCCATAAGCATGATGGACAGTATCAAAGGGTAAGAAAACATAACGTAACCCGGCTTTCCAGATGCGCCAGGTTAAGTCCGGCTCTTCCCAGTACATGAAGTAACTTTCATCAAATCTCCCAAGCTCTAGAAATAGTTTTTTTCTAACTATCATTGCCGCGCCTTTACCGCTAAATATATCGGATACTTTATCAAATTGACTTTGATCGATCACTTCCTGGGCGCGCTCTGCCAAAAATCCAAAAGGAGTTAACTTGTCCCCGGCTGAATCAAATTTATTAGTTCCAAGGCGCAAAAGTTTTAATTGCCCACCTCCAATATCTTTATGTTGATCAAGATATTTAATGGTTGTTGCCAAGAAGTTTTTATTGACGGCTTTCGTGTCGTAGTCTAAGAAAAGTAAATATTTCCCGCGTGCTTTTTTAGCTCCAATATTG
>PFSB01000024.1 GCA_002788855.1 Candidatus Roizmanbacteria bacterium CG_4_9_14_0_2_um_filter_38_17
CTTGCTGCAAATTTTAACCCGAGTAACCTTTCCATCTACAAAAACTCGCTTGGTTATAATATTGGGATCAAACGTCCGATTTGTCACTCTGTGAGAGTGGGAAACGTTGTGACCGTATTGCTTAGATTTAGTACAGACCTGACAAATTGCCATTATGGTAAGATATTATACATGATCGGAACCTTATTTACCAACCCCTTGTTATTTTTTGGTTGGTTTATAGCGCTAATCGTAGCCATTACTGTTCATGAATTTGCCCATGCCTTTGCGGCTGATCGCCTCGGAGACCCTACTCCCCGGATTCAAGGACGACTAACCCTCAACCCTTTGAGCCATCTGGATCCTTTAGGAACGCTGATGATTTTATTTGTGAGATTTGGTTGGGGTAAACCAGTGCAGTTTGATCCTTTTAATCTGGAAAATCCCAAACGAGACGCAGCGATAATCTCACTTGCTGGTCCAGCTTCTAATATTGTCTTAGCAGTTATTGCAAGTCTGCTTTTGAGAGTTATTGGCTCAACGTCACCAGTTGTTTTTGTGCTATTGGCCGCAATTCTACAACCAATAATCTTATTAAATATCATCCTTGCAATCTTTAATCTCATTCCTATTCATCCGCTGGATGGGTTTAAAATAGTAGCAGGACTACTAAACAAGAATCAGTATCGTCAATGGATGGAGCTTCAAAGATACGGTATCTTTATCCTTATTCTGCTACTATTACCTCTAGGTCCCGGTGGTCCTTTTATCCAAGGATTAATTAGTGGACCAATTAAGTTTCTGGTTAACATACTTATCCCATCTTCAATTCAGCTGATTTAAGTAGTCTTAATGTGCTAAGATTAATAAGCATGACAAAGGATAATATTGTGCTGGGTATTACGCTAGTTTTTTTGGTTATTACGCTGCCACTAGTACTTTTAGTTACACAGGGAAGGATTGATCTCCGGCCCCGCGCAGGATTTGGCAACGCTACTCTCTCGTTTAACCCTGGATCTCCCAATGTTAGTGTTGGAGGGGAAACTGTAATAACTTTAAAAGTTGATACTGGAGATAAATTATTATCTGGAGTTGATATATCATTAATATATGATGCAGACAAAATCGAGATTGTAGAGATTACATCCGCGAGCTACTTTGATACTCCCCTACACGTCGAAAAAAACCTTCCAACAAATACAGCTCCCTTTAGTGCAATGCAGATAATTCTGGTACGAAAGACTGCCACCTTCGAACTTGGGTCGGGAGATAGAGAGATTGCGACTATAAAAGTTAAGGGTAAAACTCTTGGGGCTTCTCCATTTGTAATGCGGCCAAAAGAAATAGTTGCCTATAATGCAACTGGAAATGATTCGCTATTAACACCACAGGGAAGCCTTGCAACGCAGGTAAACGTAGTCGAAACTCCACCTTCAGGCAGTGAGCCAATTATTAGTTTTTTAACAAAATTAGCTCGCACTTCAAACGATAAAGCCTTGCCAGATATAACAGTTAAACTAACTGTCGTTGACCAGCTACCCACTACTCCAGTTTCTAAAGTATTTGAGGTGCCACTGACAGTTGGTCAAAATCATGTTTATCGTCTGACAAGACCACCTCTAACGCTTACAGGTGTTATACCTGGCTTAAAGAAGACCATATTACTTAAAGGACCAAAACATATACGTATTAAAGTGGCCGATCAAATTGAGCTTAAACCGGGAGTTAATCCAGAATTTGACTGGACGGCAATTGCAAAACAATTGCCACCCGGAGATTTGCCTGATCCCGATCAGGATTATCGGCAAAATGGTGCTATTGACGCAAGAGATGTCTTTTTAATGAAGCACCGTATCGGCTCAAAAAGTACCGTGGATGTGATGGTGGCTGATTTGAATTATGATGGAGTTGTATCTGCCTATGATCTGGACACTCTATTTAGATCGTCGGCTACTTATTATGATGACGAGAACTAGAAAATTTATTGTTGTAGGGGGCTTGGCTTTAGTAGTTAATCTAGCTCTGGTTGGTTATCTGTATAAGGGAAGTAATAAAGAAGATGAGGTTTTGAAGAATGTTAAGATCATCAGACCAAATACAAGATCTAATATACCACCTACTGGTCCTAATCGGCCGACCAAACGCTTGGCAACGTTTACGCTGGAATCTGACCTAACCTCAACTACGGTTGGAGGAACTGTTACAGTAAAAATTAAGTTAAATTCACCAGAACTTTTACTGGGCGCTGATGCAATTATTACTTATGATCCAGCGATATTAGGAGTAAAAAAGATCAAAAGTGGCGACATGTTTCCTAATTATCCCCGTATTTTAAGTGAACCGACAAAGTCAAGAATAGTGGTAACAGGGGTTAATATTGATCAAAGTGAGCAAAATAGCGATTTGTTTGCAGTGGTTGAGTTTGTTGGGCTTAAAGCTGAGTCTTCAAGTATTAGTTTTGTGCATGAAATAAGCGATGAAAAAAGTGGCTCGACAGCAATTAGCGTGGCAAGTGGCAAAAATATTTTAACAAATGTAGAGGATCTTTTAATATTGGTACAATAGATATAGGTAAACTATGAAACATATGAAAAAGTTTAGACATACTCACTTAAGGCAAGACCTTGTGAGTTTTGTTTCGCTTATGCTTGTGGTGTTGGCTCTGGTCTTAGCTAGGCCTGGTGCTGTTTCGGCGGCGACCCTTTCTTTAAGTCCGCAAGCTAGGCTTATTAAGCCTGGGGAAACTTTTTCCGTTGATGTGTTGATCAATACTAAGGGTGAGAGTGTTACATTTGCCGATGTCTATTTTACACATGATAAAACCTTGCTTGAAGCTATTACTGTAACTAATGGAACATTTTTTCCTAATACTTATCATGTGCTCACTCCGGGTGAGCCCTACTTAAGCGGTGCATTATCTCAAACTGGTGAATCATATACAGGGACGGGTAAAGTTGCCACAATTACATTTAAAGCATTAAAGGAGGGTGTGGATACTATGGCCTTTAAATGTGCACCAGGAAAAACTGCGGATACTAATATTGCCCGTCTTAGTGATGGCGCTGATATTGTTGAATGTTCAGCGCTGGTCAACGGAGTGTATACCATCTCTAATTCTGGTACTCCAGGCGCGCCCACCCCTACTCCCAATTCACTCCCGCAGGCAGGGAGCATCAATAATACGCTAATGTTTGCTGGCTTAGGCATTTTATTGACAATTGTGGGGATAATAGTTATCCTTTAGATAGGTATGGGTGGCAATGCAAAAAACTTGTTTATGGTAGTGGGGTTCTTAGTTGCCTTGGTTCTTTTGGTATTTGGATTAAATGAGTTACGTGGAGTTTTGGTGGGAGCAGAAAGTAAATTACAACCCTCGGGGGTTGATACAACAGGAATAACGAGTAATTCCGCTATTATAAATTTTGCAACCGCAAAACCGGTCTTTTCGCGAATAATCTATGGTTCAGATCCTCAACAATTATCGTTATTTTCGGTGGAGACAGACCAGACCGATACTCACGGCGTAACTTTGTCATTCTTGTCACCAAATACAACTTATTACTATAAGATTCGAATTGGAGAAAAAGAGCATGACAATAACGGGCAACCATACAGCTTTACAACTAGACCTGCAGAGACAGGGCCTGGTGGTATAACTGGAAATCAGCTTGAGAATCTAGATCCAGATATATTTAAGCAAAAATTTGGCTCTAATGATGCGGAATATGATGTAAATCAAGATGGGGTTGTAAACACCACAGACTACCTTCTTTACCTGCAGAAAACTCAATAATTCGTCAAGCTATGCTTGACTTGACATTCGCTTATCCATATTTTAAGATAACTTATAACTCTGCTTATAGAGTAAAGGATATAGGGGAAATTTTCTCTATATATTTATTGGCATAAGGGAGAGTGTAATGTTCTTCAAGGATACTCGGATATCCTTCTAGAAAAGTGTAGCAGGGTTTTGGCCTTGCCGCCAGCTCACCCACTTAATCTATCCGAGGAAATTGTCTATATCCGTCTTAAGCAGAGTTTTTTTGTGGAAACATGGTATGCTTAAGATAATGAGTGGTCGTCAGATATTTATTATTATATTGGTAGTACTTGTTGGTGTGGGTGGAATTGCGGTTGGATATTTTGCCCCGCGCATTGGGCAAAATCCCTCCACAAGCGCGGCAGAATCCCAGACCTTTCCAACTATTCCCGTGTTTGAGGACCAACCAGCCAGCGCTGAACCAGCAAGTGATGAGGATTATTTATTCATGACTAAGTTTGAAAATAAGGATCCTTCCGCTGATCTTGATGGGTCTGGTCAAGTAAACACCCTAGATTTAGCTAAGTATAGGCAACTTAAAAATGAAAAGTAGTTTATGTTGCTTTCTGATTTTATTTTTCATGCTTTTTGTTGGGGTTGGAAAGATACAAGCGGCAAAGCTCATAATTGATCCCCCTACTGGCACCTACGCGGTTGGTCAACAGTTTCAATCAAAGATTACTTTGGATACTGAAGAAGCTGCCACCGCTGGTGTGGATGTGCTATTAAAATATAATCCAGCAATACTAAAAATAACCAATGTTCAAAATGGTGAGATATTTAGTCAATACATAAGTCAAAAGATAGATAATGACAAAGGTTCACTTAGTTTGTCTGGTATTGTAGCTCTGGATGATGCAAAAGGATATACCGGAAACGGAACATTTGCTACAGTAGTATTTGAAGGAATTGCTGTTGGCGCAGCTAGTGTGGACTTTGATTTCTCACCAGGGGTCAGGAGCGATTCAAATGTTGCAGCCATGAGCTCAGTTGACGATAGTTTATCATCAGCATCCGGAGCTAATTACTCGATAATAGCAGCACAATCCAAAGGTGGCCTAACCGAAGCAACTCCCACAGCACTCCCTAAATCTGGAGTAATCGAAGATACCCTAAAACTAGTTGGCTCTGGCTTAAGCCTAATCCTCCTCTCCCTCCTCTTCCTCCTCTAACCTACAGGGTCAAACCCTGCAAGTTCATTTTGATATGATATACTCGTATTATGCCAGCCAAAAATCGCATTAGACAGTACATAGAAGACAGCTCATATCACTGCTATAATAGAGGTGTTGAGAAGAGGCAAATATTCCTAGATAAGCAAGATTATTCGGTATTTTTATCATATTTAAAGGATTATTTATCCCCCATTGATAGTGCGGATATTAAGTCAAGAATATCAAGTAGAGTGAAAAATTATTCTGATGACTTATCCCTACTTGCTTATTGTTTAATGCCTAATCATTTTCATTTAATGCTCCATCAACAGACTAAAGACGGAATTAGATATTTTATGCAATCTCTATCAACGCGTTATACTATGTACTTTAATACTAAATATAAGAGGGTTGGGTCATTATTTCAAGGCACTTATAAAGCGGCTCTCATACTAACTGATGAGCAACTCATCTATTTATCGTATTATATCCACCACCAGGCCACCCTTGACTTACAGGGTCAAACCCTGCAAGTTCAAAGACCAAGTTCTCTACCTAATTATCTAGGTCATATTAAACAAAATTGGGTTAAACCAGATAAAGTGTTAGCATGGTTTAATACATCCCAATCCTCAATAAATAGCTACAGTGATTTCATTTATGATATTGGCAGTAAGAAAAACATCGTTAGCCCTATTGAAGACATTCTGCTAGACTGATTTATTTCCTACTTGCAGGCGGAACGGACCCTGTGTGAGCCAGCAGGAGGATTCGAACCCCCGACCTGTCGCTTACAAAGCGAATGCTCTACCACTGAGCTATGCTGGCCGCTTAAGCTAAATTTTACTATAGATTATAGCTAGATACTACTGGGACTGGCTCACTTACCTCCACCAATTTTGGGTGTTTCTAGGCTCCATGAAACTACCCGTATCGCGGATTGTGAATTTAACTTCGGTTTCCTTTGACCTACCAAATGCCTGACCAGCTTTAAGCGCTGGTAGTCTTACTCTGGCGCCACCACCCTGGTTTGAAGCCGTATATAATGCAAGTAGCCGAGGTTCTACGCATACATCTAAAACATGGAGCACATATCCAGTGGCTGCTGTATCTTCGCCCTTATAACTAAGCATGATACTGTTATCATCCGCATAAAGCACCATCACCTCGTATCCTGATGTTATCTCATATCCTGAATCTGGAACTTTTAAGACCTCTCCTTTTGTTACCAGAGTACCTAGGAGTTGAACCTCTGGTGGTGCTGAATACAACCCACCTTTACTCCCTATATTATCTCCTGCACCCCAGTTCCAGTCATACATCTGATAAGTTCCGGAAACTTGTGGTATGCGATTATCTGCAAAAAGTCCCTTTAATTGCGGAGGCGTATTGGGATCTGGGTCGGCAGATGGGCCCATGTCATATATTTCTTTTCTAGCATTGGGTACAGCTTCCCAGCCACGCAGAGCAATGTTGTAGTCTGGATGTCCTGAAATAGCTCTTGTTTCTGGACTGCCGTTTATTGATAAGGTTTCATAACTCTCCCCCTCAATAGTCCCCGCAGTTCCACAGGCGGTGCCTGGGTTAACCACAAAGCTATGTTTGCGCCAGATCTCAAAGTCGGCAAGAGTTACATATCCTGGGCTCGCCGCATTATCCAGTGAACAGTCAAGGTCACCTGTTCGAGCTGTACCTTCAAGCTGTACCCCTCCCCTGTATTGATCATACTGATCTCTCCAGATATTGTAATCCTCATCATTTATTGCTCCATTACAGTTAACGTCTCCTGCGTCGCAAGTTGCTGGACATACATTGTCTATTCTTGTCGGGGTAGGTGCTTCAGGTGGAAGTTGAACTGATGTGGGCGTAGGGGTAGGAGTGGGCGTATTAGCTGTACCTGTGGGTGTGGGAGTAGGATCTCCGGTATTAATTGCTAAGAGAGCTGCTTGGGCATTAATTAATTTTCCTATTGGTTGATCGGTAGATATGGTAGTTCCAGTATCTTTGAGGATAGTCTCAATTTGAGCTGGAGTTAGACCACTATTCACCCCAAGCATAAGCGCAACCAAGCCTGCAACGTGCGGCGCGGCCATACTGGTTCCCGCAGATAATGCATATTCGTTAGATAACCAGGTTGAGATAATACAGTCGGTTCCATTAGCATTGCAGTCATAGCTACTGCCCGAAGGTACACTAGGATTTCCCCCGGGGGCAGCAACATCCACCAGACTGCCGTAATTTGAATAGCGCGCCCTCTCACTATCTGGCCCTAAGGCCCCCACAGCTATAACATTTTGACAGTTTGCTGGAAAGTAGCCAGCCGAGTCATTATGTTCATTCCCCGCAGCTACAACAACTGTAATATTTCTTTCCACAGCTGAATTGATGGCATTTTGTAAAGCTTGAGGACAAGTTCCTTCCCCGTCTAAGCTTAGATTAATAATGTTTGCTTGATTTGAATCTGCAATGGAATTTATACTTTCAATGACATTAGTCAGGTCACCAGTTCCTCCACTATTTAAAACCTTAACAGCTAATATCTGAGCATCCCAGCTCACTCCAGCTACTCCTTTCTGATTGTTCGTGGCAGCTCCAATAATGCCTGCTACATGGGTTCCATGTCCCATATCGTCCATTGGGTCATTATCATTATTAATATAATCCCTGCCCTTAATAATCTTTGAACTATCTATATCTTCGTGATTATAGTTAACCCCACTGTCTAATACTGCCACTTTAATCTTGCCACTAGTCTTATTAGTTTCCCAGGCTGTCTCCATGTTCATCTTAGATAAACTCCACTGATTAGGATAGAATGTATCATTTGGTGCGGCGGCGGCATAAACATACCTATTTGGTTCGGCGGTTTCTATAATGTCTGCTTGACGAAAAGCTACTGCTGCAAGTGCTGGTGAGATAGCTTCTGTTGATTTCATCAAGTAGTAATCCCCTATTATTTTCTCCTGAACAACATTAAGGCTATCTTCAATGCTCTCAAGCTCTTTAAGTACTTCAGGTGGAAGTGCTTGGCCTTGGTTGCGGAGCTGAATAGTTTTTAACCGATTAATGGCTTGGCCTATCAATTGGTCTTCATTCTCACTCCAGCTAGCTGCTTTAGCACGAATTTGGTCTGGATTATGATCTGGTTTGTACTGAACGATATATTCTCCGGGCACTATGGTTGGCTTATCGTCAATCCTTGCAACTTGAGCAAATGTTCTCTGAGGGATAAGCAAAACAATGGCAACAAAACCAACAACTGTAAGTAATAATCGCATACTATTACAATACCAGATTCTTGAGGGTAATTCCAACTAGGCGTTCACTTAAGGCTAGACCATCCACTACGTGAAAGGTCTAGCCTTGTTTCGCTTGATTTTATTTTAAAACCCGGTTTTAAAACTTTTTAGGGAGCCAAGACCTAGTAAGAATATCACTCCCCCGCCAAAAATTAAAAGTGCTGGAGTAGTGGTGTTTCCTGATCTGGGTAGCTCAGGGATGGGTGTGTTGGCTGGTGGAAGGGTTGGGTTGGTTGGATTGGTTGGCGGAATGGGCGTATTTGTAGGAGGAACGATAGTTGCCGCGCACGTTGGTCCAAATTCCCCTTCAGCACTACTACAGATTACTTGAGCGCTCACTGGCTGGCTGGCTGTAAATAATAATAAGTTTGCAATAACTATGATTAGGACAGTTTTCATATAACTAATATAGCACATATCTATTCTCCAGGGAAACCCTGACTTAGCACCTGGAAGTTGGCAAAGGTACAACCATCTGGTGGAAGATCATCCACAGGGAAGAAAGTTCCAAGCTGAAGACTGTCAGCGCCTGTTGGTACAACTGGTATAGTTGATTGACCAGTTACTTGTTGACTTGAGCTGCTTCTGCCAATTAGCCAGTTAAAAAAGCGGGCAAAGATATTGCTCCTATCGCTTGCCTGAGCAACCCTAATCTCAGTTGAAAATGCTAGGTGTTTTAGCCTACAAAATAATCCATTTGTTTCATTCCCATTTGTTGCGTCAATCTTATATACCCCAATCGCACTGTCTAAATTGGGTATTGTGTAGGTGCCGTCTACTTTATATACTTCAACCTGCTTTCCTTCTCTAGTCTGAATTCCTACTAGAGCAGCCATGGTTTCAATAGGTCCGGCAACTCGAACATTATCCTTGTATATTGAATAGACAATACGTGTTACCTTAGTCGGATAGCTGGCTGGATTACCATAAGGATCAGTGTAGGCAAATATTGTAAAGTTTACAACTTCACCTTTTTTGACCACTTTTGGATCAGGAGCTGTAACGTCTATTCCATCGCAATGGCAATCAGATAATGGTGGGGTGGGGGTGGGAGGAGGCTGACAGATATTACCATTACCACCAGGTAAGCATGCGCCACACTCTTCGGGGCACTGAGGTGAAGCTGGATTACAAGGACTTCCACACTGAGGTGGCAATGTAGGTGTTAGGGTGGCTGTAGGTGTGGCAATTGGAGTGGGCGTTGGAGTGGCAGGTGGCTGACAAACATTAGTCCCATTCCCATCTGGCTGGCAGGATGAGCACTCCAGTGGACAGATAGGGTTGGTTGGGTCACAGGTATCTCCACACTGTGGAGACTCACAAGTAAGGCTGTTTGGATAAGTTTGCAAACGGCATCTGTTTTCATCAGGAAGAATAGGACTATGTCCAGGATTTACAAGTGTACAGACTTCTCCCGTATTACAGGCTAATCCATCATTTGGGTCACAGATTTGATTACAGGTTATTCTTGGAGTGGGTGTTGGGGTAGCTATAGGTGGTAATACATATACCCAGTCAATCCAGATATCTGTTGCGTTGTTATTTAAAATAGCAGTTGCAACAGCGCGTTTATTTGAAACATCAGAGATTGAGTCTGGACTCGGTAAAAGTCCCGTTATTTGCTGATATGTCTCTGGATGCGCTGGGTCACCGCCTCGTTCAAACGGATCATATGAGCTCTGCTCGCTTGGATTCTTACTAAGATCAATAAAGCCAATATGAGTAATATTGCCTGCTCCTGCAGGTCTTCGTACAGATGTTGACCAGGTACCACCGGCTGGTAAATTAGCTGGAGTCTGAAGTTCTAGATGTGACTGTCCTTGGCAAGATATAAGAGCTGCACTAGCTATACCACTTGAATTGGTTATGGCGTTATCTTGCCCTAACCAGCCTTGACTGGTTGTAGCCCAGTATTTTACTTCTGCCCCATTAATAGGGACTTTTGAGCCATCAGAATATTGAATGTTAACTGTTATATTTGCAACGACAGTTCCACCAGCATAAACTGGCTCTGGAGCACTAGCAAATAGTATGCCCGATGTAATTAGTGAAATACAAACTAAAAATACTTTATTCATTACTTTTACTCCATTCGGAAAAACTTTGTGTATAGCCATCAACTTTATCATCCAATACAAAAATCATGTAATAGCCGTTCTGCTCCTCAGAATTAAAATAGCTTTCCGGGTATTGGTCTTTAGGGCCTGGGTAGCGAACAATTTCTGAAACCTGGCGATTTTTACCCAGAGTCATTTTTTGCAAAGTTGCCAGATATAAACTGTCCGACGTAAGGCGCCAAGCTACTTGTTTGTCGAATGTAAAACCCGT
Organism: Candidatus Roizmanbacteria bacterium CG_4_9_14_0_2_um_filter_38_17; assembly: GCA_002788855.1. Lineage (NCBI taxonomy): Bacteria > Candidatus Roizmaniibacteriota > Candidatus Roizmanbacteria bacterium CG_4_9_14_0_2_um_filter_38_17. The sequence continues at coordinate 10,581 of PFSB01000024.1, forward strand.
ATTAAATTTACCATTCCAGTCAAGCTTGGCAACGTCTGGGTGTTGGGCTAGCGCAGCTATTGCTGTGCTTGGCTGCATTTGGCCACTTATAATTCGCTCCCTAATTGCCGTCATAAGCTCTAGTGCCTTGCTATCGGCTTGGTCAAATGTCAGCTGGTCAGCTGGCTTTTGGTTGTAGAAAAAGACGTTTATAATCGCCCCTTGAACCTGCATGCTTTGCTTCTCATACTCCTCTTCTGCTTGGCTAATAAACTTTTGGCGCTCGGCATTATTAATGGGTGTTTTATCAGAGAAGTAATCCGCAGGTACCTCGACTAGTCCCTCTTGTACTGCATCCTGAAGAATCTTAGACTCTTTGGAAACTTGATCTAAAATCTCAGCCTCTGTGCGGTCATATTGGATTTTCTTAATCGCAGAAATATCAGTGCTTAAAATATTGTCTTCACCAACGGTCTTTAGAACTTCACTTTTTTCTCGATTAAGCAGTAATAAAGCACCAATGGTAATTATCAAAATAATAAGCCCCACGAGCATGATTTTCTGAAACTTAGTTAGATTTTTTAGTTTGTCTAGAATAAGAATCAATCTGGACGAATTATCCATATCTTACTACTATAGCAAATACTAATCGACCTAGCAACTCGTGAATACTTATTATATTTGTTATGATGTAAATATGAAGTTATTAAAGTCATTATTAATGATAGCGGGAATCTTCATACTTATCATCTTGGCTGGAGGTAATCTAGACAAACCCACATCAACACCGGGTGTTGATAATATTCAGCCAGATCAGCTGGCGCAATGTTTAACAGCTCGGGGTTGGAAGATGTATGGGACCTCGTGGTGCTCAAACTGCAAGAATCAACGAGAATTATTTGGGTCTTCTTTTGCATACATTAATGAGATAGATTGTGACCTACGGGCCACCGTCTGCCAGCAGGCTAATATTAAGGGTTACCCTGTCTGGGAAGGACCGGACGGGAGACAATACCCAGGTGGGAAATATTTTGAGGAACTAGCCTCCCTCTCGGGTTGTGGAGCTACACAGACTCAGGAAGTTACAAGCTTAACTTCCTTGCCTATTGTTAATTCACTACCAGGAATTCCCATTCTTGCAATTGTGTATATTGCCGGCATAATCTCTTTCTTTGCCCCCTGTTGCCTACCTCTTTTACCATCATATTTTTCAGCAATAACCGGTTTTACTCTAAAAGATATGTATGGGCTTAATTTTAGCAAGCTACGTAGACGTTTTTTCATTTCCAGTTTATTTTTTGCACTAGGATTTGCGATTGTTTATAGTTTATTTGGTGCTGTCGCAAGTACAATTGGCCAACTTATCCAGACTAATCTTCCAGTTCTTTTAAAGATAAGTGGAGCACTGTTTGTTGTTTTTGGATTGGTACAGCTGGGAGTAATAAAATTTAGATCGCTTCGATTTGACTATGCCTGGAATGTTCAGCGCCGTCTTACTGGTCTTGGATATATCACTTCAACTTCAACTGGTGTTGTTTCTGCTTTGGTATGGATTCCTTGTATTGGCGGAATACTTGGCGCAATTTTGCTGCTTGCTGGTCGGGCAGATTCGGTTGCACAAGGTGTCTTTACCCTATTTATTTATGCTTTGGGTATTGGAACTCCTTTTATTATAATTAGCTTGTTTTTTCCTCAAACCATGAGTTTCCTACAAAAACATCGCAACCAGTTGCACATTTTTTCAACAGTTGCCGGTCTAATAATGATAATATTTGGAATAATTCTTGTGATGGACCGCTATCAGGAATATATTGCTCTCTTTGAAACTATCCCCTTCTTGAATTCAAAGTAGTTTTGATAATGGATAATGGGGTCAGCCACCATTAATCACACTTACTTAAGGCAAGACTTTCCATTTCATGAAGAATCTCGCCTTGTTTCGCTCATTGACTTATGTATAACATATAAGGACGGTCCTTATATGTTGTTAACTGGCTGATAATGAACTACTGTGCTCAGAGTGTTGAAAATACCCCATCTGTAATCCATTGCTTTGTGCGTCACCCAGATTTGAGTCTTGTATCGGGTATGTCCGAGACCACCCACATGTTGAGCAGCTCACAGTTATCTGATATATTTTAATCTCTTCATTTGCTGGGCTAAATTCTTGTTGAATTAATTGTTCACTATTCATACTATGGGATAGTATACATACAAAATATATATAAGTCAACTATCAACCCCTACTCTAATTAACCCCTGTTGTTTAAAGTGAATGTCAAAGAGTAATGGGGTCAGCCACCATTAATACATATAAGGACCGTCCTTATCTGTTGTTATTTGCTTTCTATATCCTTGGCTATCCCCTCTTCACAGGTTCCATTTAAGAGGATTCCTCCCCAGTCAACGGCGGTAAATCCGGATCTTTTAAGGTTGCCGGTAAGTATTGGCGCTTGTGCTGGCTGGCTAACGTTAAGTGCTTCAAATACAAAGCGCAACCTTATAAAATTATCTGGTTCTTGGCTAAACTGAATTTCCTCTACTTTATCTAGCTGTTCTCGATCGAGTAGTCCTATATAGTAGTATGGGGAGTCTGTAGGTAAACTATGAAACAAAAGCTTTGGCACCCAGTAGGACATAAAGTCTGTTTGCTCCTGTTTATTTAAGCCAAGCTTGGGAAGCAGGTCTTTAAAAAACCTATCAAGCTCGCCTACTTCTACCACCCAGCCTTCTTTAGGTACTTTTATTTTTTCAATATTAGCTTCATAAAAAAGATAAGGATAGTCTTTTCCCAGGGATTGAATTTTTCCTGATGGGTTGGCAGTTACGTCCCAGCCGGATGTTGGATAAGAAGGTATAGATTTAGTTAGATTGCCTTGCGGGATCACTTTAACATTAAGATCTGTTGTTACTTCGGGATAGAGATAGATGGCTGGTTTACAGGCTGGCGTCCACCATTCGTAGGCAAAACCAGTGGCTGGTTGAAATGTTCCTAATTGAAGTGAACTTCCCTGTGGTATGTCTCTGTTTACAAGCTCATTATAATTATAGTAAGGAATAGAACCATCTTGATTGACTAATGTTAAAATCGCTCCCGTTGTGAGGTAATAGACATCATACTTTGACTGATATGTACCCACGAGCACAGACGCTGTTCCGTCTGGTGGTATATCCATAATATTGGCGAAGATCAGAGCATCAGGTATTTGAGCAACGATTTGCGGGTCGGCTGTGGCTGAAATAGTAATATTTTCTTTATTAATGAAATTTGGCTGACCTCCAAGGGCAGCAGCTCCAATAGCTTGAGCACCTATTACGTCTTGATCGACTAGGCATTCTCCTGTATCTAGATATTTCTCCCATACTCTTTTGCGCTCATTTCCCCAGATATCACCTATTCCACAAGCTAATTTAGCCCAGCATGGAATAAATTCATCAGATACTTCTGCCGGAGCTCCGACCTCATCAACAAACTTATCTGCTCGAACATATACATTAAACAGCCACCAATACCCGGGTTCATCCTTACATTCTTCGTCTATTATATCTGGTGTTCTATCACCATCTATATCCGTTCCCCAACTCTCATTAGCGCAAGATGGCCACTCTAGATCCCCCGGACTTGGTCCGGCGGTTGTGGGAATAAATACTGCGTCCTGGGTTACGGGATCTTTACAGTCTGGATCAGTATCTTTATTTGCTTGGTCGCAGTGCCCTATTCCTAGCCAGACTTCTTTTCCATCTGCATCTAGGTTCGGTAGTTGTCCTACAATTGGCACCGATAATCCAATTACCCCCATCTCTGCGTCTACTCCAGCATTATTTCCTTTAACTTTCCAACCAGGTATTCCTGCATCTTTTTTTACTAGCACCCACTCAACCGGCAATCCCTTATCATTATGAATCTCTTGACCAACTGACACATTAATACCCAGACGAACATCACTTTCCACCCTAGGCGCACAGGAGCCACCTGATACATACTGATCAATTTTGTCTTTATCTGGAAATAGATTAATTAGACCCGTGGAGCCTGCAAAAAAGAGACCTGTTATAACTATAGCTAACCAGGAAAGTAATCCCATATATTAATAGAATAACAGATACTGGTAGACTTTTCTAGTTCATGATAAAATCGTGTACATGTCCCAAGCTTCACAGTTAAGATCGGCCAATCCGATAAAGTTTGTGAAAGAAGCTAGAGTAGAACTCGGGAAGGTCGTCTGGCCTAGTCGAGCTGAAACAATTAAGCTGACTGGCTTGGTTATAGCGATTACTGTTGTAGTGAGTATATATATTGGAGGAATTGACTATATCTTAAGTCAGGTATTAAAATTACTAGTTGAATAATGACAGACAAAGATATTATTAGAGAGCAAAAGGTAGCCGAGAATGAGGCAGAAATGCCGTCAAATGATCCTAAGCAGAGTGGTCGTTGGTATGTTGTGCATACCTATGCTGGTCATGAAAACAAAGCTAAAGAGGCTTTGATGCAGAGAGTAGAATCCTTAGGACTTGAAGAATATATCTTTGAGGTAATAATTCCAACTAGAAATGTAATTCAGGTTCGAAGAGGTAAAAAATCTGAAAGAAAAGAAAGGCTGTTTCCAGGATATATCTTGGTACGAATGCATATTAATGATAATTCTTGGCTAGCAGTTAAGACCACACCTGGAGTTACCGCGTTTGTAGGAGCAGGATCTGAGCCTAAGCCAATATCTAACAAAGAGGTTGATGCGATCCGTAAATTCATGGATCTAGACGCACCAATGTTTAAGGTGAAGTTTAGCGTGGGAGAAGCAGTCAAGATTAATGATGGTCCATTTGCAGAATTCTTGGGAACTATTAAGGAAATTGATGAAGAGAAAGGTAAAGTTTCAGTATTGGTTTCTATCTTCGGTCGAGAAACACCAGTTGATTTAGACTTTTTACAAATATCCAAATTATAATGGCAAAGAAAGTAAAAACAATCCTAAAACTAACGCTTCCAGCAGGATCCGCAACGCCAGCTCCCCCAGTTGGTCCAGCATTGGGTCAGCACGGATTACCTATTATGGAATTTGTAAAGGAGTTTAATGATCGAACTAAAGATCAAAAGGGCACCATTCTTCCGGCTGTGATTACGGTTTACGATGATCGTACATATACGTTTATAGTCAAAAAACCACCAGCAGCAGAGCTAATCAGAAAAAAGTTAGGCATAGATAAAGGATCCGAAACTCCAGGAAAAGCTTCAGCTGGAACTCTAAGCGACACACAGTTAACGGAAATCGCGCAAATAAAGATGGAAGATTTAAATACAGATGACATAAATATGGCTAAAAAAATAATTGCGGGAACAGCCCGCGCAATGGGAGTTCAAATAAAATAATCATGGGAAAAATACGCGTAAAACAAATTGACGAAAATATTGTGGAAGATAAAAAACCCCAAAAAACTACTAAAGGTAAGGTTTTTAAGAAAGAGAAAAAGCCAACTCACCCCACCTCCACTCATGGCAGGTCAGCCAGATACAAAAGCGTCAAAAAGGGAATTATTGATGAAGCTGTAGCAGTTGAAGATGCGGTCGAGAAAGTAAAAAAAAGCGCCACGGCAAAATTTGTAGAATCAATTGAGCTTCATATTAATGTAGAAAAAATTGGGTTGCGTGTAAAGGTAAAACTCCCCCATCCTCTAATTTCTAAAAAGAAGATACTATATATTACTTCGGATGTAACTAAAGCAAAAAAATCAGCGGTTAAGACTGATAGCGTTGAGCTTGTAATTAAAGGCGAAGAAGCAATTTCAGAAATTAAAAGCGTGGCAAGTGCCCCGGACGTTGACCAAATCTGGGCTGATCCTGGAGTAATGCCAAAGCTTTCACAAATCGCCAAAATTATTGGTCCCGTAGGACTGATGCCCAACCCAAAGCACGGCACACTTATTAATCCAGATGATGTTGCTAAAAAGCTAAAATCACTAACAGAAGGCAACATTACTCTTTCAACTGAAAGTAAGGCTGCAGTTATTCACTCTGTAATAGGAAAAGCAAATATGACCAGCGTTCAACTAACTGCGAATGTTGATGCAGTGCTACATGCATTTTTACCAAAGGCGATCAATACAGCTTATATCACCTCAACCATGGGCCCCTCCATCCAGCTCAAGCTCAACTAAAATTGTTTTAAAACCCGGTTTTAAAATAGAATTTTGGCCCTCCAATCCAAGCTACTTACTTTTTATTTTGTTTTAAAACCCGGTTTTAAAATGAAAAGGTTGTGGCTAGTTTTTTACAGCTGTAATAATTAATGGGTCAAAATCAGTTTCTGCAAGGTAGATTGATCCAATTAGCAGACCTGCGGAAACAGTTTTTATACCACCATTGTCCTTATCTGGATCCACGATGGTAAATTTACCATTTTTGTATCCCGATACTACAATTGCGTGAGTTGTTGGTATTCCGTTTATGTCTGATATAATCATGGCTTTTCTATCTTTATCCTACTTATACTTAGAATTATTGTTAAAAAAATTATAGTTAACAATCGCTATGATAGGTCCCATCATTAGCTGTTTAACAAGATAAATCTCATCTATTATAGGAAGCACTATTAGCCCTCCTGATTTAATGAATGATACATATCCATCAAATATTATTTCAAATGCGGTTTTATCATATCTTGTGTGACTAATATGTTGTAATCTCTCTCCCAACTTATGAACGAGTTGCCCTGAAGACAACTTGGACCAGCTACGATCAAATATCTCTACATCTACAATATGAAACTTAACCTCAAAGCCCTGCTTAAGAAGATAGCAACCCATATGTCCCAAGGATGTACCCAGGGGCTTCCCGTCAACTACCTTATAGATGTGTAATACTTGCTTGCACACACTCACTTAAACCCTGCTTAACAAGAGGAACACATATGAAATTGTCATTCTACATAAATTATATCAGTTTTTAGCCATAGTTATTATTTTAAAACCGGGTTTTAAAATAAGTTTTGAAATAATGTTATACTTTGGTTATGCGGAGGAAGACCGACTTTGCTACAGGATCGATCTATCATATCTACAATCGAGGGATACGCAAAAGCGAAATATTCACTACGCGAGCTGACTACCTTCGATGGCAGGAATTGCTCTACTGGACTGCTAACTATAATTATCCGTATAGTTTATTTGAAGATCGTAAGACAAAGTTAGAAATATCAAGTGGAGAGACAGAGCCTTTAATAGGGCAAATTGACAAAATGTATAAGCTGGAAACTCCCCTGGTTAAAATCCTGAGCTTTGTTAGCATGCCTAATCACTATCATCTTCTCCTTGAACAGTCTACTAAACATGGCGTCCAAAAGTATATGCAAAGATTACAAGCTGCGTACTCTAAATATTTTAACTTGAAATATGAACTGATTGGTTCAGTATTCCAAGGCAGGTTTCAGGATGTTCCTGTTATAAGCGAACCACAATTCCTGCAGGTTCAAAAATATATTTTACGAAACCCTCTAGTTGCAAAATTAGTCAGTAAGAAAATGTTTTTAAACTATCCATGGTCAGCGATTCGTGAATATCTTAATCCAAACTTACGAAAAATTATCACATATGAGCGTATACCATCGTTCTTTTCTGATCCAAATAAATTAAGCAAGTTTCTTTTAGATGATTTTTCAGACGAGGAACAACTTTCTCTTGATTCAATTTCCATCGATAGCAAGTTTTAAAACCCGGTTTTAAAACTTTTTAAGTGTTGTGATATAATCCTTATTGTCCAGAGATAGTAAGCGGTCTTGAGACCTTAATTAATACTTACCGAGGAAAAATTCATGCCAACACAATTAAAAAAAGACGAAGTTTTAAGACTTACTCAGAAAATATCTGAAGCAGAGGCTATCTATCTTACTAACTACCAAGGACTTTCCTATGGTGAATTGAGCGAGATTCGTTCTAAGGTTAAAGAAGCAGGAGCTGAATATTCTATTATTAAAAATACCCTCTTTCGCGTTGCTTTAAAAGAAGCTGGTAGACCTGAGGCAGAGTTTGGTGGTGCAACAGCTGCAATTTTTGCTCATAGTGATCCCCTTTTGCCATTGCAGTCGTTTGCTAAAATTGCAAAAGATCGCCTAAAAGCAGCTATTGCATTTGGTGAATTTATGATTGGTGATAAGTTAGATAGACTAGTAGAAATGGATTCCCCAGAGATTCTTAAAACTAAACTTGTCATGCAGTTAGCGTCGCCGATGTACGGCTTGGCTCGTTCACTAAACTGGAATATACAAAGACTAGTAGTAGCAATGGATAATGTTAGGGTAAAAAAAGGAGGTGGAAAATAATGGCAGAAAATAAAAAAGTAGCTGGAATAATTGAAAGTGTTGAAAAGTTAACTGTAATGGAACTAGCTGATTTGGTAGGCGCACTAGAAGAGAAATTTGGTGTATCCGCAACACCAGTAGCAGGTCCAGCAGTAGCAGGTCCCGTAGATGTTGTACCAGCAGAAGAGAAAACAGAGTTTGATGTTGTTATCGCCGGAATTGGAGATCAAAAGATTCAAGTTATTAAAGCGGTACGTACAATTAGACCTGATCTTGGTTTAGCTGATGCAAAAAAGTTAGTAGAATCAGCCCCAGTAGCAGTTTTGGAGAAGGCTAAGAAAGCTGACGCAGACGAAGCAAAGAAAAAACTCGAGGAAGCTGGCGCAACGGTTGAGCTCAAATAATTGTTGACAGGTCTGCCCTATTTTGTTATAGTTAGCAATAGTATGAATGAAAAAACCATAGATAAAAAGAGACTTTCTCTGGAGAGTTTGCCTGACTTATTAACAGTTCGTGAAGTGGCAGAGCTTTTGCGAGTTTCTCCCCTTACAATAAAACGCTGGGGTAGAAAAGGAAAGCTTCCGGCAATTAGAATTAACTCACGTGGCGATCGTCGATACAAAAAAGAGGCTGTTTTGTGGCTTTTAGGACTAGATATAAACGGCTCCCCTTCGTCTGATTAATTGACAATCACCTCACTTCTGGTTATATTTAGTGTATGGTTAACAAGCTTAGAGATCTTTCTGTTTATTTTGGTGGAGACGAGCATGAAGCTTCGAACTTGCAAGCTGTGCCTCAGTCACCTACTCAGTTATCTAGTAAGCCAGAGATTAAGGTAATCACTCATAAACAGATGGCACAAGAAGGCGCGCCATCCCAAAAGGTTAGGAGAAAAGTTGTTGAAAAGCTAAAACCTAATACGGTTCCTATTGGGAAACCTAAACATAAGAAAAAACGCTTTACTTCGGGCAAGCTTCTAATTGCGGCAATTGTACTAATTCTTATTGCTGTAGATGTTCCAATTGGAATGAGAATCTACCAGGGATATAATGATCGCAATAATATTGCCCAGTCAGACGTGTCCCAGGATACCGGTGCTTCAGCTAAGGAAGATTTCATTCCACCAACTTCTACACCTACTCCTACGATTAAACCAACAACTAAGCCAACCGCTGTGCCAACTGTGGGTGCTGATGTAGGAGGAGCTGGTGACTTGGCTCTGGCTGGCACTCAGACTCATTCAGAGTGTTTTGAGGGAGCTTGTATTGAAGTTGAAGGATTAGGTGCGGATGCGTGTTTTGTGGATTCAGACTGCGAACAGGATCCATCAGTTTCAGTCACACCAACTCCTACTCCCAAGGCTGATAGTGATGTGGTATCTCCAGATGTTCCTGTTGCGGGAGGATTAAAAGATACGATCATGGGTATTTCAGCAGGTTTTGCCACAATTCTCCTAGCTCTCTTAATATTAATATAGTCCCATGTTAGAATATTTGCAGTCAGCACTACTGGGTTTAATACAGGGTGTGACTGAGTTTTTACCAGTTTCTTCCTCAGGACATCTATTAATATTTCATAAGTTATTCGGTGAGACCCAGGACACCTTAGTGCTAGATGCAACTTTGCACTTAGCAACAGGGTTGGCACTGCTGATATATTTTAGGAAAGACTGGTATACACTCTTAACCCAATGGAGAACTTCTTTGTCAAAGCTCGTCATAATTGGCTCTATTCCAGCAGTAGTTGTGGGATTACTGTTTGAAAAAGAAATAGAAAGTTATCTGCGTAGCCCTTGGGTAGTAGTAGCTATGCTGATCGGCGTAGGATTATTAATGTTGGTCGTTGATAAAAATAATGGAAATGGAGTAAAAAAACTTACACAGTTATCTCTGGGCGCAGCGCTTTTTATTGGCACAATGCAAGCAGTGGCTTTACTACCAGGTACCTCAAGAGCTGGAATCACCCTAATTGCAGGGCTTATGGTGGGACTAGGTCGAAGAGAGGCCTTGCGGTTTACCTTTTTACTAGGCATGCCGATTACCCTAGGGGCGGGTTTGATGAAAATTCCCGATCTTATTACAAGCTCAAACTACAACCTTCTGCCAGTTGTACTAGCTTTTAGCGTTGCTTTGATTACAGGTCTAGTCGCTATAAGATGGCTACTAGGTTTTGTGTCTCAGCATAGCTTAGTTAGTTTTGTAATTTACCGCTGGGTCTTGGCAGGTGTGGTGGCGATATATTTGCTCAACTAGTGGGTTTGGAAGGGTCTACTAAAAATCCTTTTAGGTCTGGGTAGCCAATAATCATGGGGTAAGTTAGATGTGAACGATCAATAACCGTGGCTAGAGATTTAATTTCTTTGTTTCGCAGTCGATACTTTATCTTCACAGAGGGCCTCTGTGTTTGTCCATGAGACGATCTAATACTAATAACCTTATCTGAATAAGGTAACCCAAGTTCTTTAACTAACTTGTGATCGATAGATGAGTGGTCGGCGCCGGTATCTATCTTTACAGCTAAACCTCTCTCTTCCCCACTCCCAAAGCTTAATATTATATTTTCAACCCTCTCAATAACGATGGGCCTAATCTGAACTTTCTCAGAGAATTCTTCAGCAAAGAGACTGCGAGCAAGTTCGACTGCGCGAGTAGATGAGTTTACATTCATGTGCTCTATTCGCTCAAGTCTGGTGCGCAGTGACGCCATGTTGGCAATTTGAATAGCTAAGCCAGGGCGCGCATTTATCTCCAAGACCATGGGCCCCTTTTCATCCTCTAGAACAACATCTACTCCAACATAACCCATATCACTCATTGCTTGAACATCTGATGAAAGTGAGAGAATATCATTCCAATTTGGAATACGGATTCCGCGAATTTTGTGACCCGTATCGGGCATTTTAGAGACAGCAATTCCTCTTTGGACACCTCCTGTGGTTATGCCGGTGCGCATATCTATACCTACTCCGACTGCTCCTAGGTGCACATTAGCCTTACCTCGAGAATCATTAGTTGGCAACCGCAACATTCCCATTATTGGTACGCGGTTAAATACAATTATGCGTATATCTGGAATACCAATCTGAACAAGCTTGCGGAAAAAAGGGTGTAGTTTTATGCGCTCCTCAATTATTGCAGAGTCTGAAACATTTTGTAAAGAATGCGCACCGTCTAAAATATCTAAGATATGTGTTTCTAAGTCGCTCTTTTTCAGACGCTTATTAGAAACAGTTACAAACGATTCTCCGTGAAAGCGTTTAATAGATATGATACCGGCTCCAGCATATCCCCGAGCTGGTTTTATGACAAAACCAGCCTCTGATAAACTGCTCCAGTCAAAGTTTCGTACTGAGTTTCTGGTGTTAAATAGATGTAGTAGTTTTGCCGTTGGTAGATTATGCTCAGCAAGTAATCTTTTGGTTAGTAACTTATTATCTGCTGTTTTTATACCAACTGAGGTATTATACCTGCCAATATACAGATAATTCCGAGCATTCATTCCAAGAACATTTTGACTTACTGCCATAATTAGTTTTGATTGGTAGAGCTTTTATGAACTTCGGCGTTTTTCTTGTATTTGACCAAAGCGGAAATATTCAGATAAACGTAAACCAAAGTAACGACCAATAGATATATTAATTGGAATAAGTAGCAGAGCTACCTCTGGGTATAGCAATACAAAATTACGCAATGCCTGTGAAGATAATATCCAGAATCCAATTGTGCTCAAGATTAAAGTGACACCGGTAGTATACAAAGTATCTCGTAAGCTGCTTTGTAGCTGTAGTCGTACTATTTGCTCAGAAAGAAGAATGAGCAACAGGATTGGGAAGATCGAAAGCTGGCGTACAACCAAAATACCGTTGGCCGCGCTTAATGTAAGTATTCCAATGACAAAGACTGCCACTACTAGCTGTGATAAAGCTACTTTAGGTAGATGCATGATGCGCACAGGTCCAAGTACCCAACGTGACACAAAAGTAGCAAGTAGAATTGTAGACAAGATCAATAGACCAGCGGGTAGTCCTGTAGCAACAAATGTTATAGCTAAAGCGATTGGCACAAGTAGCTCAAATCCTGGAAGGCCTACAACGTGCCTTAAGAAAGCGATGATTGTTGCTAAGAATGGGAGCAAGAGAATAAGCATTATTGTATTAGCAGGAACTCCCTTGCGGACTGAATACTGTACAGCGTAAGCCATAAAGTTTGAAGGAGTAAGGTCCTTGGCTGGGCGCTGTGCAAATAATGCAAATACCCCTACTTTTTCTTCGGGTTGTTCAGGTTGGGTAACGTCCTCTCCTTTGATAGCTTCTAGTTTTTTTGCCTCTTCAGCTGATGGGCTAGCTTCTTTGGCTGCTTGCGTTGCTTCATTCAAGGTGTCTGTTTCTCTTTTTAGTTTAAGGGCTTCAGCAGACAAGGTTGCTTCTTGAACGGTTAAGGTTGGTGTGGGATTCTCTCTAAGCTGGGCATAAGCTGGGGTTGTGAATGAAAGTGTGATGAGTAGCGCGAAAACAAAACTAAAAACCTTAAGTGCTTTTTGCATGACTCTATTATACCAACCACTCTCCCGGGTAACAAATCTGTTACAATGGTTGTGTGCTACCTTGCGCAAAGGGATTATCGTAGGACCCGTGGTGGGGGCAATGGGCTATGAAAGCTGAGTTTGGTACATTTATGGGTTATCTAGCGGGTTACGCTTTGCGCGTAATAATAACTGTTAGGCTAAGCAAGTATTTATTTAAGGACCGTCCTTAAATATTGTGATATAATTTTTGCATGAGACGGAAGCATGATTTTATCACTGGATCTATTTATCATGTTTATAACCGTGGTGTTAGAAAAAGTAAGATATATAATTCTCCATCTGATTATAAGCGTTGGGAGGAGTTAGTCTTCTGGTCTTCTAAGCATAACTATCCTTATAGTCTATATTTAAGTCAAATTATGCAGTATAGAGAGAAAAATCATCGGATAGAAGCTTTTAATAATAGAATAGAGACGGAGTATAAATACCAAACACCACTAATTAATATATTGGCATACGTAGAAATGCCAAATCACTTTCACCTAGTAATTGAACAAAATGTTGATATGGGGATTATGACTTACATGAAAAAGTTACAGACTGCGTATGCTATGTATTTAAATCTAAAGTATGACTTCTCTGGTTCTGCGTTTGAAGGTATATATAAGTCAGTACCTGTAATTTCTGATGCACAATTGATTCAACTAATAAAATATGTGTTACATAATCCAATTGAGGCTGGTCTTGTATCGCCTAGGGGTATTTTAACGTATCAGTGGTCATCAATAAAGAATTACCTGGATAAAACAAACCTTAGAGGTATTTCAAAAGATAGGCTACCCGAAGAATTATTTAACTCCATCAAACTTGTACAGTTCTTACAAAATAGTGACCAAGATTTTGGTCAACTCGGAGAATTAGCAATCGATAATATTTAAGGACCGTCCTTAAATAAATATTACAGTTCTAATTCGCCTTGCATAATCCAATTATGCTCTAAGCTTTTGGAGACTTAGATGATAACTTATTCAAGATTCCTATAAGCATGATTATTAGAACTATTGTGCGCTGAAAAGGATAGTTTAGAGAAAATTCGACAGAGCTAAGTGCTAAATATACCACCCCCATTAAGGTAGAATAAACCACAACTAGATGTAAGCCAAGCTGATAACCCTTCTTATATGGTAAAGAATATTTCATAACTTTTCCAATTAGCAAGGCAATTAAGCCAAAAAATAGTAAGTAGACAAGATTAAAAGATGTAAATAATACAAAAATTCCCAGGAACATACTAAGGGCTAAGACTGGAGTGATATATTTTAGATATGGAATGGCAGCTTTCTTAGCTTTAAGCACGAGTTCCTGATTTATAGTTACCCCATCAACGTCCTTAAGCGATATTACTTCTATATTGCCGTTATCGTTTATATATACAAGATTGTTTTTGGTTAGCAGGGCGTAGGTGTCGTAGTTTTTAAAGTTATCTATCAAAGCGTTTGTATCAATTACTAGTAAATTTAAAGATGTGGCTGTTGTTTCTCCTAGAACGTCTGAAAAAGCTTTCTCCACTCTGCTTATGGGGATTATATATGGTTCTTCAACATTTGTGGTTACTTCACCCTTATTAATAGTTACAGCAAGCTCTTCTGGATAAGCTCTAATTATGGCGCTGGGAACGTTATTAATGAATTTCTCAACTCCTGGTGCAGACTTTACTGTAAAAAAGATAGTTGCAATAAATGCATAGAGAAAAAAGAAAAAGTAGAAAAATTTTAGTGAAAAGCTAAATGGCGCAGCAACTACCTTTTTGTAATAAGCTGGACTTGTAAAAGTACCCTTTAGTGCATGAATGAAACTATTAATCCATCTCATATGCTAACTATACATATATATAGGTGGCTGTGTCAAACTTAAAGTATAATGCTAACTATGCTGGTTAGAACAATTAAAACTCATAAGATTACAGCTAAGGACGATTCGCTAGAAAAGGTACTGGATAAATATATTGATGATATCCCAGAACAAAGCGTACTTGCTGTTACTTCCAAAATTGTAGCTATCTGTGAAGGGCAGTTAGTTAAGATTGACGAGTCTAACTCTTTACAAAAAGACGCTCTTGTAGCAATGGACTCCCAAGTGTTTGTTCCAAGAAAATATAATCCTTATGGATTTTGTGTATCTATCACGCATAATAAGCTAATTGCTTCAGCTGGGATCGATGAGTCTAACGGGAATGGCTATTTTGTTCTCTGGCCAGAAAAACCACAAGCGTCAGCGAATAAAATTCGTGAGTACTTAACCACTAGATTCGGCAGAAAAGAGATTGGGGTGATTATCACAGATAGTCATGTAGTGCCTTTTGTCTGGGGAGTTATTGGGTTATGTCTTGCACATAGCGGGTTTGAAGCCACTAGAAACTATATTGGTAAGCCAGATATTTTTGGCCATAACCTGCAAGTTACCCATCAAAGCAATATCGAAGGATTAGCAGCTGCCTCTGATGTAGTGATGGGTGGAGCAAGTGAACAGACTCCCCTAGCTTTAATAACAGATATTCCGTTTGTGAAGTTTCAGGATAGAAACCCTACCCAAGAAGAGCTATCCTTACTTAAAATTTCTAGAGAAGAAGACATTTTCTGGCCACTGCTAAAAAATGCCCCATGGGAAAAAGGTAAAAGATAAATTCATCAAAGGACAGTCCTTTGATAAGAACTTGCGATTTTTTTGGAAATATGTGTATAATGAGTTTATGCCTAAAAAGAAAAAGGTGGCACGCAAAAAAACTGCGGTCCACAAAAGAAACACTAAGAAGGCTCAAGCGCAATCAAAGGATGTGTTGCTCATAGTTCTGGGTGGCATAGCTATCCTTGCAATGTTTGCCTTGATGACACGCTAGGAGGTTAATTAGCTTAATTGACCTTTTTGAGAAGTTGTTTGTCAAAAGTAAGAATTGGCTCATTGTTATACTTACTCCAGCTAAGGAGATAACTATCAACAAAATGAAGACCCTGCCGATAGTATTCAAAGAGAGAAAGTAAAACTTTGCGCTCGGTTATTTTAATCCACTTCTGACTTATTAATATCTCAAGCGCCTCTGCAATAGACTCTCGTTTTAGCTTGTAGAATGATTCTAGAACAAAGCAAGTTTCAGCTATAACAATTGCTGGTATTCTTAATTTTCGTTTGCCTCTTTTTGCTTCCTTAAACCATTTGACGGCCTGAAGATGTTGTTTAGGCTCATCTCCAACTAAATAACGAAGTAATATATTTGTGTCTACTATTTCTGGTGTTATTTTTGAGGCCATTTAACTGCAAATGAATTTCGTGCTTCTTTCAGTTGCTGATTAGACAAACTAATACTTGTCTTAAGCGATCCAGCTAGTTGCCAGAAATCTCTCTTAGGTCGGACTGTAAGTATATCACCTTTCCGCTCAAGGATAGCCTTAGTTGCTCCATTAATATTAAACTGCTTAAGAACCAGCTTAGGTACTGTCATCTGACCCTGACCTGTGATTGAAACTACATGTTGCATATTTCTATTATAATGTAGATAAATAATATTGTCAAATTAATATTATTTATCTTGAAAATATTTATTGATAACTTCCAATATTCCGCTTTCTTCTTGTGTTGGAGCTATGAAATCTGCAATTTCTTTAAGTTCGTCAACCGCGTTTCCCATAGCCACTCCAACTCCGGAAGCTGTAAGCAAAGGGTAATCATTATAACTATCCCCAACTCCCACAATATCTTCCCGCTTTAGGTTATTAAGTTTTGCCCACTCTAATAGAGCTATCTGTTTGGTCGCTCCGGTTGCGGTAATATCTAATCCCCAGCCTCTGGGATTATGAGCAGCAAAAATATTAATGTAATGAAATTTATCACCCATGTCCTTGACTAAATTTTCAGCCTCGAACTTAGTTAAGCTACCACCCAGCACTCCTATTTTGGGTATTTTTAGATATTCAAGCGAGCTTAAAGGTTTTACTTGTCTACCATATTCTGTTCCTATGTTTTCATCAGTATAGATTGATACGTCTTTATCCACATATAATTTTTGGTTTTTCTGTTTTAGATAGTCAACAATTTCTTTTGCCTCGTTATCTTTAATATATTTTCCCCAGATGACTTTTCCTATAATATCCACTATTTCAGAGCCCACTCTCGTTATTTGGAGTGATTTTAGACCTAACTTTTTTACTTGTGATTCAATGCGTCCAGCATACATGCGCCCCGTAGCGATGGAAAATATATTACCTTTGTTTGTGAAGCTTTTTATTGCTTGGATGACTGGTTCTGGAATATCTTGATCTTTTCCAACAAGAGTCCCATCAAAGTCAGAGACGATGGCTTTGTACTTCATAAAAAGATTATAGCACCTCTTATAGACAGTTTTGCCAGGCGCGCTCTCCCCCGCTAGCTATCTTAAAGGCGGCGGCGCGGATAGATTCTTCTGGGTTGTTACGAAGCTCTGGATTAGAATCTAGTCCCATAGAAGCTCTTGTTACTTGCCAAGTTATTGAAGCAAACTGAAAGATCCCTAGGTAGTCTCCATTTGCTGCTACTGGATTGAGTTTAGATTCACAGATAGCTATTCTTTTAAGAATATCTTTATCTACACTGTAGTGGTTTGCGTATGTTTCAAAGAGTTCTTCGTAATTAACTACTGGTAGAGAGGTAGGTGTGGGTGGCACGAGTGTTGGGGTGGGAGTGGGTGTCATTGTGGGGGTAGGAGTTGGGGTTAGGGTGGGCGTGGGCGACGGAGTCGTGGTTGGGTATATAGTATTGATGGAAGCAATATCATCAAAATAACCTGTATATCCTCTTACGGCTCCGATTATTAAAACAAGAATCCCAGCTAGAATTAATACTTTTATTTTGGACATGAGGGCTATTATAACCCGATATAAAGAGTTGGATAGTATAATGTGTCTGCCATGAGCAATTTGGTTTTTTACCAAGTGGTCTGGCAGTTAGTTACAGTGATAACTTTAATAACAACAATCTATCTCCTCACCTTTTGGATTTAACTAAGTAAGGCTTAGCCTTACTTAAGCTTGTGTTTGCGGGCTTAACCGCTCAGATCATACTTTTCCAGCAGTTTTTGGTTACCCTCAATCTGATAACGGAGAAGCTCTGCGTAGACTCCTTTTCCACGAGCTAATTCTCCTGGCTGGCCAATATTTACAACCCTTCCTTTGTCAATAACAATTACTCGATTTGCGTTCTGGAGGGTAGAAAAACGATGAGCTATGATTAGAACGAGCTTATCCTTCATGAGGATATCTAAAGCATTTTGCACAAGCTTTTCGGACTTGGCGTCAAGCGAGCTTGTTGCCTCGTCAAGAATTAGTATTGGTCGGTTAGCAAGGATTGCACGAGCTATCTGTATTCGCTGTTTTTGACCACCTGATAATTTTACCCCTCGCTCCCCTATCTGTTCATCAAGTTTTTTGGTAAACTTTTTCACAAATTCCCAGGCATTTGCTTGTTTGAGCGCTTCTTCAATATCACTATCTTGAGCTGACGGCATTCCATAAGCAACATTTTCACGAATTGTGGTAGAAAATAGCTCGCTATCCTGAAAAACCAGTGAGACCTGCTCACGAACCTGTGCGTGAGTTAGCTTGGAGTAATCTATCCCGTTTAAGCGAAGACTACCCTTTGTTGGTTCATAAAATTTAAGAATTAGATTGGTAATGGTTGTTTTTCCAGCCCCGGAGTGGCCTACCAATGCTACAGTTTCTGGTCCTATGGCAGAAAAAGAGATACTTTGTAAAACATCCTTTCCTTTTGTATAGTCAAAAGATACATTCTTAAACTCAATAGTTGGCTTTAGGACTATTTTTGAGGAGTTTGGGCTTATTTCGAGATTAAAATCTTCGACAGATTCAAGGTCCAGTATTTCAAAATATTCTTTGGATCCGGTTTCAGCAGTTTTAACTCTTTCTAAAATAAAGCTCATTGCAAACAAAGGGCGCCTCATTCTATTTAGAAGCTGAATAATTAGCACCAATTCTCCGAAAGTCATAATTCCCAGATAGGTCTGGCGGATAATAATAAATGTTACGCCTATTAGGGCCGTTTCCAGGCCTAAATTGCGCAGAAAATTAAATACATGATATGTTAATGACTGCTTATCATAAATTTTGTTGCTATTCCCCATGCTGTCCGATATGAAGCTGTATTCACTATTTTGCGCTCCGTAGCTTCGGACTAAACGAATGTTGCTTATAACTTCCTGAATTCTTCCGCGCGTAACGTCTTCAATCTTATTTCTCTTTACTTGATACTCTCCCCATTTTTTTGTAGAAATATGACTTATGAATATATAAACTGGAAAAGTTGCAAATGTCAACAGAGCAATTGTCATATTAAAATAAGCCAGTACTCCAATGGAAAATATTGTCTGAACAAGTGCAGGGACTATGAAGTTAGTTAGAGCACCTAAGAAATCCTTTAAAGACAGGATACCACGTGATAATTGACTAACTATTTTACCCGATATTTCTGAGTCAAAATACGACTGGGAAAGAGTAAATATTTTGCGATAAAATTTTTCTGTTAGAAATTTTCCGATTCTTCCACTTGTATAGTCACCTATTCTAAGGGAAATTGCTTCAATAATTACGGCAATTACGTTTAAGGAGAACATTAATGCTAGCAGTTTGAAAGCAATAGATAAGCTTCCAGTTCCTGATGTTAACTGTTTTTCAAGTTCATCGATGACAAACTTAATAAGCACTGAAGCTGTAACATCAATTAAGGAGGAAACAAGAATCAATAAGCCTAATATATAAATAAGCTTATGAAACGGCCTAGCTATTTTGATAATCCGGAGAATACTATTCACAGGACTATTGTATCATGACATAATACCGGACAGGGTCAAACCCTGTTGTCCCTGTTGTACAGGGTTTGACCCTGTCTTGTCTGGTATTAATTAACGATCTTCTCTAGGTTTTGCAAGATTAACAATTAGTTTACGTCCCTCGAACTCATGTTCTTGAAACTTCTCTATTGCAGCTTTTGCTTCCTCAGGTGTACTCATTTCGACGAAGCCGAAACCACGTGAGCGACCAGATTCACGATCTGTTAAAACGATTGCATCTATTACCTTACCGACCTCTTCAAATAGTTTTCGAAGCATGTCAGTCGTAACGGTATACGCAATGTTCCCAATGTAAAGTTTTGAATTATTCAAGTATATTCACCTCCAGTAGTTATATCTAGCAGAAGTATCTTTTAGTAGACCTTAAAGATCCCCACCGACTAATATTTATATTATACAACCAAGTTGATTAATTTGTCTAATTTCCCTGCAATATCCTCTATTGGTAACAAATTACCATTTTTAACGCAATCTATCATGTTCCAGTTTTTATGCTCTTTGGCAAACTTTAAATACATTTTTTCTGCCTCTACTCGGTGGTGGTTATTTTTTTCGTGAATATCTTCTAACTTAGAGTACGCCCGAGAATTAGCGCCTTTAATAGTAATTTTTCGACCCACCTGCCAGGGTACGTAGAGATAAATTACTTTGTCAGGGCGTGGCATTTTATGCTGACCATACTCTAGCTCATCAACCCAGCTAATGAATTTTTTACGCTCAGCTTCAGGTAGATTTGCTGACAAATGGGCTTGGCTGGAGGTGGTATACCTGTCACAAAGCACAACTGCCCCCTTTTCTAAGAACCCCTCCATTTCTACTCTAGTTTGTGCTCTATCATCCGCGTAAGCAAGGGCAATTAAGTATGGAGAAACTTGGTCTATCTGTCCAAATTCGCCTCGCAAGTAACGCCCAACGAGTTTACCAAAGAAGGATTCTTCGTATCTTGGAAAACTATAAAATTTAACAGGTATCTTTCTCTTTTTAAGACGTGCTACTAGTAATTTTGCCTGGGTACTCTTTCCCGACCCATCTCCCCCGTCCAAAACAACCAGCTTTCCCTTCTTATTTTTTGTCATTGATTAAAATCCTCCAACCACAGTGATTTTGCCTTTGATTGGGGGGTGAGGGTTGTAGTTTTCGATCTTGAAATGCTCAAATTTGAAGTCATCAATGTTTTTAATAGATGGGTCAAGAGTCATGATGGGAAAAGGTTTTGGTTTACGCTTTAGCTGTTGCCTTACCTGGTCAAAATGATTTTCATAAATATGCGCGTCGCCAAAAGTATGCACAAAATCCCCTGGCTTATACCCAGTAACTTGGGCCAGCATGATAGTTAATAATGCGTAGCTTGCGATATTAAAGGGAACACCTAAAAACATGTCTGCAGAGCGCTGGTAGAGCTGAAGCGAAAGCTTATCACCTGTAATGTTTATATGAAACATGGTGTGGCAAGGGGCAATAGCCATAGATGCCTTGCGAGTAAGAGCCATTTCATAGATGGATCCAGCGTTCCAGGCAGAGATAACATAGTGCTTTTTCATCGGCTTGGTTTTTATTTTTTCTAGCGCCCAACCTAACTGATCAATCTTTCTACCTCCTTCGGCGGGCCACTTGCGCCACTGAACTCCATAAACAGGTCCAATATCTGCCCATTTATCTGAGAA
Organism: Candidatus Roizmanbacteria bacterium CG_4_9_14_0_2_um_filter_38_17; assembly: GCA_002788855.1. NCBI lineage: Bacteria > Candidatus Roizmaniibacteriota > Candidatus Roizmanbacteria bacterium CG_4_9_14_0_2_um_filter_38_17. The sequence continues at coordinate 31,934 of PFSB01000024.1, forward strand.
TTTAGCGTCTTCTTTGAGTTTTTCGGCAAATTCCTCTAGATCCATCTTTTTGACCTTTTTTTCTTTCATGGCTGTTTGATAGTTTTTGTATGCCCAGTCATCCCAGATATGCACGTCATTGTCTACTAGATATTTGATAGATGAAGAACCTGACAAGAACCAGATTAGCTCATGAATAATCCCTCGTAAGAATACTTTCTTGGTTGTCAAAAGTGGAAAGCCGGCGGATAAATCAAAGCGAATCTGCCTGCCAAAGACGCTTTTTAAGCCCACCCCAGTCGAGTGGCTTTTTTTCCAGGCGCCATTATCCAGGATGTCTTGGAGAAGTTCTAGGTATTGATATTCAGAATGTTGATCAGACATAATTATAGGCTAATCAGTACGAATGTTGGCAAGCTCTCCCATCACTTGATCTAGTCCTCTAGTAACTTTATCAGTATATTTAATAAATTTTTCCTCCAACTTAATGTCAAAATCTTCTCTTATATTCCCTTCCATCATTCGCATTCTGTTTTCAAGTTTACCATCAAGAGCTTCAAGTTCCCGCTTGGTTGCCATTCTAGCCTAAAGCTGATCTATATCTTTTTTTGTGGCAACTCTACCGTTAGATTGTTTCTTTGTAGTTTTACTCATGATATCTATTTTAACATTTATAAACCAAAGTTTTCAACTATTCTAACTTGGTCCTCAGATCTTTTATTATTATATTTAGTCGTGATATGTTAAAATCGTTCTTGTGAATATTAAATATATAGATCAGCAAGAATTAAAGTGTCAATTGCTCAAACTTATGAGTTATTATCTTGATCTTAATAAACACAAGATTTTTTTGTTCGGCTCTCGAGTGCAAGGAAACAATATGGAACGCTCTGATATCGATCTGGGCATTGAAGGATATAAACCAATATCACCTGAAACCAGGTTGAAGATTCTAGAAGCCATTGACAAGCTTCCGATTCTTTACTCAATAGACTTGGTTGATTTTACCACTGCTGATAATAAGTTTAAAACTGTTGCTAAGCGATACATAGAATACCTTAATTGATTGAATCATGGACAAAAAAATACTTAGTGATATAAAAAAAGCTCTTGAAAAACTCGACGATGCGCTCAAACAGGAAGATAGCGAATACATTCGCGACTCAGCTATCAAACGGTTTGAACTATGCTTTGATCTAGGATGGAAACTGATGAAGTTATATGCCAAAACTGAAGGTTTGGAGTGCAACTCGCCTCGTTCATGTATACGCACCATGTTTGAGTTAGGTATATTAAGATATGATGAAAATTGGATGCAGATGATAACAGATCGTAATGAGCTAGTTCACATATATAGACAGGAACTTGCTGATATAGTTTATCACAGACTTCCTGAATATCTACAAATGCTAAAAGCCGTGCTTGATAAAATTACCAAAACACCAACATATAAGGACGGTCCTTAAATGTTCTTACCTATCTATTCAATTAGACTTGTGTTCCAATTTAGATTAACTGACCATGGATCTGTGTCATAATCAAACTTTGGCTTACAACCTTCTTCTCGACCTGAACAGGTATAGCAGTTATTCATTGCTAGACCCGCAATGAGTGCTTGGGCTTCTACTTTCTTTATTCCTTTTGTCCACATGTCCGCAATAACCGTCCCACCTACTTTTCTTTGATTAACAAAGACGCAATCTTCTAAACGTGCAACTGGTAAAATTTGTAATATATCTTTGATATTAATACACCTCCTGACTCATTTTGTTAACACTGAGTTTATAGCCGAATTGTATTAATCACCTGACTTTTAATCTGACTCTTTTTTGTCAGATGAAAAGGCTTATAGTATAATCAGGAGGTGAAATATAAATATTGGGTCCCTTCTATCTATCCGGAGTTTGTTAAAAACTGTAAAACTATAATTGAGTCGGGTGAGCCTGGATTAATCATTGCTGCTCCCCAGAATGGAATCTTACAAAGAACCTTACAATTGGTACAGGACTACCAAGATCAGTTTCCTCCCCTAATACACATTAGATTTTCTTCGCAGTTTGAGGACTTGGAGGATATTAAGAATGAACTAAAAAAAGCAAAAATGCTAAATTCAAAAAAGCCTTTTGGATTACTTTTAACTAATATTGAATATTTATTTGACACCAGAAATACGATTCTATTGGATAATTTATTGTTTTGGCAGAAGGAATATCCCCAAATGCGTCCGATTATTCTTGCTCAATCTGACTTAACACATCGTGAGCGCGCAAGAGAATTTATTCAGTCTTATATCTTTAGCCGAATTTATTATTATCCCTATTATTCAAGAGAGGATGCAATTAGCTTTCTTAATGCTATAGCTAGCGAGTGGAACATGAAACTGCCAGAAAATATTTGTAAGCATATTGTAAATATCTGTGGTGGTCAGTTGTGGCTATTGAAGGAAACCCTACGGCTATACAGACATAAAAAATATACAACAGAAGCTGAGCTTTTATTATATCCGTCAATTGAGTATCGCTTGAAGGAGATTTTTAGCGCATTTAATAGGGAGGAACAAAAAAATCTGGCTCTTATAGCTAATTGTAAAGAGGACTTTAATAAGGATTTTAAAAAATTTGCTCATAGAGTAAATCTAGTTGACAAGAATAAGCTCACTATCCCCATACTAGCTGAATATGTTTTAAGTCAAAAACAAGAACCTAAAATATCCATTGAGGGTAAAATAATTAAGGCAAATGACATTGTAATTACAAGCCTATTCTCCACAAATGAACAATTAATGTTAATAGAGCTTTATAAGAATCGTGGGAAAATATTATCTAAGGATGAAATAGCTGATTTAATCTGGAAGGATAATGCAGAGGATAAATTCTCAATTTGGGGTATTGAGCAGTTAATTAGTCGTTTGAGAGGTAAGTTAATTAAAGCAAGCTTCCCCAAATCCTGCATCATAACTGTTCGTAATAAAGGTTATAAGTTTGCGGTCACTTCTTAGCTATGATTCTATCTGAAGAGTTGTTCACTCCCTATCCATACGTTGCCCGTATGATTAATATTGAGCAAATTGAAGGTGATATTGATTTTACGGAAAAACCTCTATCACTTAACGAAGTTATTCATCACGCTTTTACTCTCCAATCAGAAAACTGGAAACACACGATGGGCAGTGCTGCTGCGATTATCTTGAATCCTTTAGCTGATTACTTTTTACAAACCTCGACGCCTAGTATAGAAAATAACTCAATTCAAGATAATCAATATGTAGAGTTTGCTCAACTGCAAGGAAGTGTTGCTCGAAAATTATTTTATGATCCAGGAATAGTTGATCAAACTTGGCAAGTATTAGCAGATGTTGCTGAGAATATGCCCAAGGGAAGCCCTGACTTTGTAACTTCCGTACTTAGTGGATTTAAAATTGGAATCCATGATATTGATATTAAACTTGATCCAACTAGATGGTCCACGACCATACCTGAAGTGTTAGACTTAATCAGACCCGGATTTGCTCAACTTATAAAATCTGGTTTTAGCGTTGAGACGCATATCTATCGTGTCTACGAAGGTATGGATATATTAAGAGTTACTTTAGATCCCAGTGATGGAAGCACACCGTGTAATGTTGATATTGCGTATTTACCAACTAAAGATCAACAAGATAGAGATTTTCGTAATGGAGATCATTTGAGTTTAAAAAAAGACGGTGTTTATGTAAATATAGCTGTCGACACAAGTAAAGAATCAGAAGATCTGGGACGCTTTGTGATAATTGATACATTCGAATCTCTGATAAAAAAAATTGACATTACGCTTTTGCCTTCTCAAATAAGAAATCCATTCTATCGAAGTTTTGAGCAAACGGTCTATGCACTGCTTTCACTTATTAGACAAGAGATATTTAATCCAGCACCTGTAGACCTAGCAGAGCGAGTTAAAAGTGCTACTTTTGATGAAGTATATCGTCAATTACTAATACATAACTTAATTGATGTTTATAAACAGAAAAAGTTAACTGAAGGAGTACAAATAGACATAGCACGGGAGGTTTTGATTGCTTTGACAGCTAATCCAGTATTTGCTTTTGGATCACTTATCAGATCTGGATTGCCTGACGTACTTGGAATCCAAAGTGATTTTGTGTCGCTTCTAGGTAAAATGACTTCTGACGAGATGCAAAGTAGAATTAAGACCGATTCGGTGTTTGTGCAACAAATTATCGAGTTATTTAACATTAAATCTCAATCAACTTTAGTTGATATACCCAAACCCGATAGATATGTTGACCTTATTCCTGTTGGAGACTCAGTGAATAGAGCTACCCAATTAATTTTTAAAGATATGCATCGTGTTGATACTGCCCCTCTATCTGACCGTGTAGCAAGATACAAACACCATTTTCATTCATGGATTATTGACACACCTGAAACACCCAAGCTCATGGATCATCTGTATGCAGACCCAGATGATCGACGCACTGCCAATATCATTATTAACAGTGCTGCTCTAGACAGTACAGTTGTTATGATGCCTAATTCAACAAGACTGTTTGTATTCAATCAAGAACAAAGCAGGCCACCAGATTCACAGAATATAAAAAAATTGATTCAAGGACTTAGAGTGAGACCTGATATTGTACAATATTACAAAAAATTTATGCCTGACTGTGTTGCCGCTTGGGAATATCAAAATTTGACACTTGGAGCAGGCAAAAGGCACCACTTAAGCTTACAGCTTCACCAAGCAGATCTGCCATTGGCAATGATCAGAGTCATGCAGAGTCCAGATGTCGGTGAAATTGTTGTATTCTCGCATCCCGCCTGTTTTTATCCTGCAACAGTTCTGCGCGAACTTCAGCTTTGTACTGACCCGAACGGTGACTATCCTGGTACTGATCTTAAGGACTTTTTTACAACAGAGCAAATAGAGAAATATGTTGAGTTTCTTGATCAACGATTATAGATAAACAGGTTGAGACCGATATCAAAGGGCTGGTTGAATTTGCCTATGTATATGCTTACTGACTCCGTAGGGTTTGACCCTGCGGGTTCATAATTTTAAAACCGGGTTTTAAAACTTCCACGTAATTAATTCAGAGGTTGAGGCCGATTCCAAAAGTTTAGATTGGTTGGTAGTGAGTATGCTTTTCCCCATAAATAAAATTCAAATAGGCGTCTATTTTCAGACGAAATGCTATTTTTAATACTATTCCAGTATACTATAACTTCCTTTTTTAAGAGTGGTTTTCCCTCAAGCCCATACTCGATTTTCTGAACAAGTTCCCATACTTTTTTATCTTTTTTGGACTTAAATTTACTTATATCTGTATTCCAGTTCCTCATGGGTTTATTATATCACCCATGTGTGGTAAATTTACATAGTGAATGCGCATGTAAAATTTAGGGCAAAGGTAATAAAAGGTGCAAGCCGTGGTAAAGAACTGGGTTTTCCGACCTTAAATATGCAAATTCCAACAGGGTTTGACCTTGCAGAAGGTGTACACGCTTGCTGGGTGAGGTGTGACGATAGACACTTTATGGGGGCTTTGCACTACGGACCTGCTCCTGTGTTTGACCAGACAAAACCTTCTTTGGAAGTCCATTTAATAGATATTAAAAGCGATTTGAAACCAATTAGTCTGAAAGTTGAGATTGTTAAGTTCATCCGTAAAGTTGAATTATTTGATTCTCCAGAGCTTTTAATTGAGCAAATTCAAAAAGATGTTGATAAAATACGTTTATGCTTAACATAATTGCAGCTATTGGTAATAATCGCGAACTTGGTAAAGATAATAAATTATTATGGCACATACCTGGAGAACTCCCACGTTTTAAACAGCTTACAAGTCATCATCCAGTTATCATGGGAAGAAAGACCTATGAGTCGATTGGAAGAGTTTTACCAGAAAGAACTAATATAGTTTTAACTAGCAAACTGCAAACAGCAAACAGCAAACAGCAAGATTTGATATTTGCTACAAATATTAGCAGCGCACTTGAAATTGCCAAGCAATCACCTGGCTTTGATGAGATATTTGTGATTGGTGGAGCTAAAGTCTATGAGCAATTTATAGATCTGGCTGATCGGTTATTTTTAACATTGGTGGACATGAGTGATCCTACAGCTGATGCTTATTTCCCGCCTTACAGCGCCTTTAGGAGCGTCGTCTCAAAAGAGACCCATTTGGAAGGGGCAATTCCCTATACTTACATAATTTTACGCTCAACTTAAGGCGAGGCCATCCATTGCATGAAAGGCCTCGCCTTGTTTCGCTTAGATTGACTATGGATTTCAGCTTTCATATAATGTAATCATAATTGGAATAAGTACATATGATAGAAAGATTTAAAATGCCGCACATCTTTGGAGCACTACTAGTTATACTGGCGGCTTTGCTATGGAGCTTTGATGGAGTTTTGCGCCAATCCCTATATGTTCTGCCCCCTACTATTATTATTTTCTATGAAGCACTATTTGGCGCGATAATAATTTCGCCCTTTTTAATTCCCCATAGATATGGTGGGCGCATATTTACAAAACGAGACTGGCTTATAATGATAGCTATTGCACTGTTTTCGGGTACACTTGGTACCCTAGCTTATACAGCGGCACTTGTCAAAATTAATTTTATTCCTTTCTCTGTCGTAGTTCTACTTCAGCAAACCCAGCCATTTTTTGCGATACTACTGGCAACAATTTTGCTTAAGGAGCGATTAACATCCTATTTTATAAAATATGCACTACTTGCAGTTATAGCTGTATACTTTGTAAGCTTTCCTAACTTACACGTTAACCTTGGATCTGGAACTGAAACATTAATTGCAGCTGGTTTAAGTTTAGTAGCTGCATTTTTTTGGGGTAGCTCGACGGCACTGTCTAAACATGTTCTCAAAAAAGCAAGCTTCGTATTTGCGACAGGCATGCGTTTTTTCTTTACTGTTCCGATTGCTTTAGCTTTGGTTTTTGCTACAGGATCCAGCGAAATGTTGTCACAGATCTCAGTTATGCAAGTATTGATGCTGTTGGCAATTACATTATCTACTGGTTTAGTTGCGCTAACGCTGTACTATAAGGGGCTACAAAAAATTCCGGCAAGACGATCTACTATTTATGAGCTAACCTGGCCTCTATCTGCTATAGTTTTAGATTTTGTTATCCGTGGAACAGTTCTCTCACCAACCCAGATCATTGGCGCTGTTGTGCTGATCTTCTCAATGCTCAAGATCACCCGCTACAGTAAAAAATAGCGTAACCATTCACGATTTAACAAAACCAGCCTTAAATCAGCCTTAACACCAATGCAGACTTGACAGACCTGTGGTAAATTGTGTTAGGCTTCAATAAGCCATGCAAATTACTCCATTTACTCTACCAAGTCATATTCCCCAAAAAGAGCAAGTTAACTATTGTATGGGAGTACTGAATAAGTACAGAATGGAGCTAAAGCCCTTACGAAGACAGATTACTGATGCCATAAGATGGCAAGACCACTGGAGAGAGAAGGCTTGTACCTTGGATGAAAAAAATAAGAAGCTCCAGGAAGAACTACGTAAGATACGCAAAGAAAATGATTTTTTAAAACAAGAGATAGAAAAGCTAACTAAAACAAATAACAGATACCAAGTTTCTCTCTTTGACCACGGCAACTTTAAAACCCCCAATATTTCAAAGAAATTAAAAGGAGGACAAGAGGGGCACAATAATACCAACAGAGAAATGCATGAGGATTACTCCAGTTACCAGCATAAGCGATTGTTTGCAACCCACTGTACTAAATGCAAAAATCCCTTAAACCGCACAAACAGTACTAGAGCTAAAATCCTTTTAGATATAGTAATAAATCCCAACCTTGTAAAACTAATACTAGATTCTGAAAGACAGTGGTGTGGGAACTGCCAGAATGAGGTTTCTGCCAGAGATGAGCGCAGTCTTCCATTTACGGAATACGGCATTAATACATTCATGATGGTTCTCTTGCTAAGGTACAGATGCTGTCTATCACTGTCAAAAATAGCAATGGTGCTAAAAGTAGGCTATGGACTTACCATCTCAACATCAGGAGTAGAAAGTCTTCTTAAACAAGCAAAGAGGTATCTTAAAAGCAGATATAACAAGTTAAAAGAGATAGTTAAAAAGGGACACATCATGTACAACGATGAAACAGGCTGGAAAGTTAGAGCCAAACCAGCCTGGATCTGGATAATGGCAAATGAAAATGTCACCATTTACCACTCTGCTGAATCCAGAGGTAAGGGAATATTTGAGGATATGTATGGTAATAGTTCTTCTTACTCAATGCATGATGGATATTGCTCGTATAGCAAAATCTCTAAAGATAAGACTATGTACTGCTGGTCCCACCTATTACGCTTTGCTCATGAGGAAGCATACAAAGAAAAAAAAGGCTCACAAGTAGTAAAACTCAAAGATGAGCTGGTAGATATTTACCATCTTAAGAACACACTACAAAAGACAGAATTACTTCTACGAATAGAAGCAGTACTTAAAAAGAAGCTCACAAAAGAATCCGCAATAAAGGTACAAAACAGAGTAAGATTCCAAAAAGAAGGACTAATAAATGCCCTTCTCTATAGCCCAAATGGAACTAATAATCTAGCAGAAAGAGAACTCCGCCAACTGGTACTATCTAGGAAAGTATCATTTGGATCAGATACCTACTCTGGTATGGAGACAACAGCCATACTAGCCAGTGTAGTGCAGACAATCTACAGAGATAAAGAAGCTGACTTCTTTGTACAACTGAAAGAGGCAATTTGCCAAGGAGTTAGTGAGAAATATCCTTCTCTTTGTTAAATCGTGAATGGTTACAAAATAGCCTATTGACTCACCCGTCAGACTTTGTTATCATGAATACATGAGAAGAGTTCTGCCTATATCTTTAACTATATTGATTCTTGCTACTTTTCCCATTTTAACTGTTGTCTACGCTCAAGATGGTATAGCTAGTCGCTCCGCAAAACTGGATGAGGTTCGAGCAAACCGCGCTGTAAGAGCAAATGAGCGAAAAGTCGTAATAGATGCAAAACGTTTAGAACTAAAAACTACGCAAGAAGCTAGAAGAGCTAGTTTTCAAGCTAAACTGGCAGAGATGAAAGACCAGCAAAAAGCCACAATATTAGAAAACTTAAACAATAGATACCCAAATATTAACGAGCGCTGGACGACACACTTTAGCCAAGTTTTAGATAGATTGGAAGAAGTTCTAGCTAAGATTGCTACTCATAGTGCAGATACAGCTGCAGCTTCCAAGGCGATTACCTCAGCGCGTATCGCTGTGGACAATCAATCATTGCAGAGCTATGTGATTACTATTACTGATGAGTCAAATTTAAGGAGCGCTGCGCAGGTATCTAATCAACAGTTGAGATCAGATCTGGGAGTAGCTCGTGAAGCGGTAAAGTCTGCAAGAGAGGCGGTTCAAGCTGCTAGAGCGTTGATAAAACAAGCACCAATACAACCATCTGCCAGCGAGTCAGCTGTGGATGATATTATTAAATAAACAATATGGATCCAAATAATCAACCAAACCCACCAACAAATTTACAGCCACAAATAGCAGAAGATACTGCCCCTTCTTCCCAAGCAGATCTAAACCCTGTTGTCGAACCAACTCAGCCAATACCCTTGCCAGTTGAAGAGACTGGACCCGTGGAGCCTCCTCCACCTATTATTGAAGAGCCAATGGAAAGTAGTTCTGTTGAGGAAATTCCAGAAAAAAAAGGCATTAGTCCTTTAATCTGGGTGGTTGTAGCAGTTCTGTTAATATTTGTACTTGTTGGTGGCTACTTTATACTTCAACAAACAGTATTTAGTGGAGTAGGTTCATCTGATAATGAGTCAATGGAAGGAATAGATATACCACCTACGGGTACACCAGTGCCACAGGCAACGCCTACGATTGAACAAGTTCCTACGGTATCCGATGACACAAGCTTAGAAGTAATTGATGCAGAATTAAATAGTCTCAACGCTGGTGATTATGAGACCGAGCTAAAATCTCTAGATAGTGAAACCACTAAACTTTAGTTTATCATCAAAGTAACTAAGTATCAGATCCTTAGTTGAGGTATATGTGCTAGAATATATATAATGCCCACTCGACTTGGTCAAGGTATCGGTAACGACACGCTTGCTGTAGACGGAATTTATCATGTCTATAATTGTACTATTGATGGTATTTCTCCATTTTCTAATTCGAGAAATTCTAGTTTGTTTCTAAAATTAGTTGGTCACTACAATAAATTTAATATTCCTTTCTCAGAGCACTTAAGCTACAAAAATATGGAGAAGCGGGTTCTCGAAGTGACTCCTGTTGAGATTCTTTCTTATTGCATTATGCCTAATCACTATCACCTCCTAATTAAGCAACTCTCGGATAATGGCATTAGTAAATACCTTGAGAGATTATCCAAGTCATTTACTCACATTTATAACAAGGACGCCAACCGTATCGGCACTCTGTGGTTAGGGAGGTTTAAGGCTAAATTAGTTGATACAGATGAAGCATTTTTACAGGTTAGCCGCTATATTCACCTTAATCCCATCGTGAGCACCAAACTAAACATCCGCCGCATTGAGGAGTATCCGTGGTCTTCTTATCTTGATGCAATTGGCAAGCGCGATAATAAAATATGCAATCATGAACTGCTTTGGGGCTTGATTAAACCAGAAGTTTACGAAAAATTTGTCAGTTCTAAAATTAATACTATAGACCGCTTCGAGAAGCGGGTTCTCGAAGTGAGATAATATTATGAAGTTTGCCAAAGTAAATTCGGTTGCGGTGGTAGGTCTAACTCCTAATCTTATTGATGTTGAGGTGAATATTGAGAGTAAAGCTCTTCCTCGTTTTGAGATAGTTGGATTACCGGGTAAGGCTGTTGAAGAAGCACGTGAGCGTGTACGTTCAGCAATTAAGTCCAGTGGATTTGAGTTTCCTAACCAGAAAATCGTAGTCAATCTTGCTCCAGCAGATATCCCCAAAGAAGGCCCTATTTATGATCTGCCCATTGCCCTTGGAATTCTTGTGGCCAGCGAACAGCTGTTTCAATCCTCAATCAATAACCATGTCTTTTTGGGTGAGCTCTCCTTAAGCGGTGATATTCGCGGTATTCATGGGGTACTGCCAGCGAGCGTGTATTGCCACCAAAAACAGTTAACAATGGTTGCCCCAACAGCTAACTTAAGCGAATTAGAAATAGTACGTGGATTAACCTATGTTGCAACAAACAGCTTGTCTGAGCTTGTTAATTTCCTTAAAGAGGATACTTTGGAATATGCCCAGGCAACAGGGAAAAATCATAATTATGTAAAATCTGCCAAAGATGATATAGACTTTAAATATATTCACGGTCAGGAACTTGCCAAGCGTGCGATTGAAATTGCTGCTGCCGGAGGACACAACATACTACTTGATGGTCCTCCAGGTTGTGGTAAAAGTTTACTCGCAAAAGCCCTTCCTACCATTCTCCCCGACCTAAACCATGAGGAGCAATTGGAGGTTTCTAGTATTCATTCGATTGTTGGATTGAACAAGGATGGTATTCTTTCTACTCGTCCTGTGCGTGCACCTCATCACTCCATTAGTAAAGCTGGGCTTATTGGAGGAGGTACACGCATTAAGCCAGGTGAAATTTCACTCGCCCATCGAGGAGTACTCTACCTAGACGAGTTTCCTGAATTTCCAAGAGCAGTTCTCGAAAGTCTCCGCCAGCCTATGGAAGATGGTGAAGTAACAATCAGTCGTGTCATGGGCAACATAACTTTTCCCACTAAATTTATGCTTGTAGCCAGTCAAAATCCCTGTCCCTGCGGTTACTATGGCACCAACATCAAAGAATGTCATTGTTCACTTTCTGCCGTTAATCGCTACCGCGCCCGTGTATCCGGTCCCTTAATTGACAGGATTGATATGTTTATTAGCCTTGACCCAGTTAAAATTGAAAAGCTCCTAAACTTTGATGATGCTAATCACGCTGAGCCTTCAGACTTGATCCGTAAAAGAGTAAGCCTGGCGCGTCGCCATCAAGAGAAGCGTTTTGCTCGAGACCGTGCAATTACCAATTCAGAAATACCAATTTCTAAAATTAAAGACTACTGTGCCATCGATGATACAGCAAAATCCATTCTCACCGATGCCGGCAATACTTACAAGCTCTCTGCTCGCACCATTAATCGCATTCTTAAAGTATCTCGCACGATTGCTGATCTGGAGGGGTCCACAAGTATAGAAACTGAGCACATCGCCGAAGCCCTCCAATACCGCAAAAATGAGCATTGAAAATACAGGCGAGCAAGGCGAAAAACTCGCTGCTCAATATTTAATTAAACAAAATCATAAGATTATTGCAACCAACTACCACTATAAGCGTTTTGGTGAAATAGATATTATCACTCTAAAAAATAACACTTTACATTTTGTTGAGGTTAAAACCCGTAAAAGCAATAGTCACGGATATGGTTATGAGGCAGTTGACCGGCGTAAATTAGCTAAGCTCCTGCGCACAGCCCAAGCTTTTCTCGTGCAGCATAACTACACTAATTCTTCATACCAGTTTGATATCATATCTATCCTCCTATCCAGTGAAACAATTGACTACTATGAAAACATCACTCAATAACAACCACTTCGAGAAGCGGGTTCTCGAAGTTGATAGCAAAGAGTTTGGGAA
>PFSB01000025.1 GCA_002788855.1 Candidatus Roizmanbacteria bacterium CG_4_9_14_0_2_um_filter_38_17
GTTTCGTAAAAGACAGGTCTAAATACCTGATTATCTTTAGCGTATTTTGCTGTTTTTGTGGAATTACTTAATTACTCTTTTTCTCTCCGTATTAAGTTATTGGTTTGGCCTATGTATAGCTTATTAGAGTCACTTCGGAGAATATAGACGTAATATAACATTATGTTTCTTTGACAGGCTTAAGAACCTTCTCCAATCCCATGGGCTATAGCCCTGAGCTTGTCGAAGGGCTGCGGGACTAGGATTCGAACCTAGATAAACGGATTCAGAGTCCGTTGTACTACCATTATACGATCCCGCACTATACGTTAATTTTACCATCAACCCTACATTAACACCGGGTGCTGTTTTTGAATTAAAGGAAGATTATATCCCAAGCCTCTTTGTGATCACCTTCATAACCTAGTGCCCAGATAGCGATACCGCCGAGGTTATTTTGCTTTACAAAGTTCATTTTTGCAGATAATGAATGCCTGTTTTCGTAGTATATTTGCTTAATAGCCCCGCTTTGTTTGTATACTATCCAGGGAGATTGGGTTTTCGTATCCCAGTTGGCTTGAATATCGTCTCTGGATTCTAAAAGATCGTGTACTCTTCCCCAGGTGGCAAGAGCTCCGGAGTTTCGTACTGTTTCGCTTTGGTAGTTTTCGCTAACTGTTTCCCACTCATAACCATAAAATGGAATTCCTAGAATTGTCTTATCATCTGGTACTCTACCTGTTAAAGACTCTAGAGATTTTTCTATGCTTCCCCCACTTTTAGCCATAGCATGCAGTGGAGCAATGGGTCCAGCTTGTGATGACTTCATAGTGTGGTAGTCGTATCCCATAAGGATAACTTGGTCAGCTAGTTCTCCAATCTTAACCATGTCATATGCTGGATCAACCAGAACGGCAGTAGCATTCAAATCTACAGAAATAACTATATCTGGGTACTTTTCTCTTAGAGACTGGGTGACTTCAGACAAAAATCCATTGAAGTGTTTGGCGGTGGGGAAGTCGGATTGTGTAACATACTCAAAGTCTATGTTAATTCCATCAAGATCATAATCTTCTATAAGAAGACTCGCTTCTTTTATAAATTTACCAATAGCATATGGATCGGAGATTAATTGATCGATCTCTTGGTTATCAAAGTTTTTAAGTGCTACAAGTATCTTTGTATTATTCTGTTCGGCCTCTTTTCGTATTTCTTTAAAAACATCAGAATTTAAATATTGCCATTCAAGGACTGCATCTCCACCGTCTTTTATCTTTACTAAAGATCCGTCTTCATTGACACCTATACCAAAGTAGATAAGTTGTGAGAGCTTATCTAGATTAAGCTTTTCATTTTTAGCAATTACCCAGGAAGGTAAAAAAGCAATTATTTCTTGTTTTTTAGTGGGGATATAATTAATATCTGGATCTGGCGAGGATACTGCTTCAGCTTGTGCAGAGGCAACAACTTCTTGGGAGTCTGTGGAGCGCAAGGAATAGACCATTACTGAGGTTGCAGATATTAAAAATGCAGCGGCAAATAATCCTAAAAACATTACCCAGTTGCTTTCTATGTTTTCTATCCGCATTACCAGATTGATTTGTGGCAGTTTAAGCATAGTTACAGTATACAGATAATACTACCTATTGGGCAAGGAAAAAATCTGTTATAATTCTGATTAAGTATGCAAGATGCTAATAAAAACATTAATCAAGAGATTAATCTAACGGCGAAAGACTTATTAAAAAGGAGAGCCATTATTAAATGTACTCCTGATCAGACTTTAGCTCAAGCACTCGCTGCGTTAAACCGTACTCACGATGCCGCATTTATTTTTGATTCCAATGATAAATATCTAGGGGTTATTAACCCGTACATATCTGTGTTTAAATCTAGGCACCCGGGAGATACTAAGATAGCTAACATATTGTTTAAGCCGCCTCAGTTAACTCTTGATTCTTATGTATGGGATGTGGCTAAGTTAATGATGGATTTAAAGATCTATTTTTTACCTGTGTTTGCAGAAAATGGAGATTTTGCAGGAGTGGTATCGGTAAACCGTTTATTTGATGCACTTGCCAAGCGGGACGATATTGTAAAGCAGATAAATCTCGATACTAAAAGTGAGGTGCGTACTATTAAGGAAGATGCAAATTTAGACTATACATACAACTTAATGCGTGACGCGCGAGTATCGCGTCTGCCAGTAGTTGACGTACGTGGGCGTCTGGTTGGAATTGTCACGCGCTTTGATATTCAGGCTGTATTTTCTGAGCCTATGAAGAATAGAAGTTGGGCTCCGCGTATAGGAGAAAAATCAAGCTACCTTAGTCAGCCACTTAGAAATTATTACCATAAAATGGTTGTAACAGCTCCAGTTTCTGCAACAGCGTTGCAGATAATTTCGTTAATATTGGATAAACAAGTAGGGAGCGTGGTTATTATAGATAAAAATCGCGTGCCAGTTGGTATAGTATCTATTTATGACCTTTTAAGAGCTGTGGGAAAACTTCGCCCACAGGTTGAAGGAGATATGAATGTTAAGGTTGCAGATGACTTTGCGAATAAGGCCCAGCTGGAGGAAATACTAGATAAATTTTATTCCAAAATGGATCGCTTTAACCCAGTACGAAAGATTAGATTTGTACTAGACACAAAGCGGAATGCAGCTGGAGTGCCTAGTAGATATAGTACTCACATGATGCTGACCTTGCGCAGTGGGAGACAGTACATTGCAAAGGTTATGGATTATGATTGGAAGAAGGCAGTGAGAAAGACTGTAGACAAACTACGTAAACAACTTACCGCATGAGCAAGCCTATTGTTTTAGATCTGGAGACAAAACATTCATTTCGTGAAGTTGATAATGACTTAACTAAGCTAGGTGTAACGTGTGTCGGTATATATAACTATGCCGATGATAGTTACCGCGCATATATGGAAAGTGAGATACCCAAAGCGTTAAAGGTGATTGAGGCGGCGAATTTTACGGTTGGATTTAATATTGATCACTTTGATTTTCCTGTATTAAACCCATACTATACGGCTGATCTGGGTAAGCTTCCCACCATAGATTTACTTACCGAATTTAAGAATAGCTTTGGCAAGCGGGCATCTTTAGATTCCATTGCAATGGCAACTTTAGGAACTGGTAAGACTGGGCACGGATTACAGGCTATAGAGTTTTATAGGGAAGGAAAGTTAGAAGAGCTCAAGCGCTACTGTCTAGATGATGTTAAAATCACCAAGGATTTGTATGATTATGGCATCACTCATAGTGAAGTCTTTATTAGCAATTGGCAAGGTAAGCTTTCAGTTAAGGTGGACTGGGGTAAAAAGCAAGTAAGCCCTCAGGTTAATTTAACGCTGGGAATATAGATAAAAATGTTAAATTTACAAAACATTAAAGTAGACATTGAGAAGAAGACAGTTGTCAATGGAGTGAGTCTTACAATAAAACCGGGTGAGGTTCATGCCATTATGGGTCCGAATGGTTCAGGCAAATCTTCGTTAGCTAAATCTATTCTTAGTCACCCAGACTATTTGCTTTCAGGGAAGATCACTTTGGATAAGACAGATATCACAAGTCTTGAGGTAAACGCAAAAGCTCAAAAGGGTTTATTTCTGGCTTTTCAACACCCAATAGCAGTTCCAGGAGTGAGTGTGGCTAATTTTTTGCGTGCTGTAAATGAGAATAAAGTAGTAGGCAAAAAATCACCAGGAAATCGTGGAGCCCATCTTAGAAGTGTGGCGACGTTTATGCGTGAGCTACAACAAAAGGCAAAGACATTGGGGATTAAAGAGGAATTTTTAAGTAGAGGACTCAATGAAGGCTTTTCAGGTGGGGAGCGTAAAAAGCTAGAGATGCTCCAGTTATTAGCACTTGAGCCTAAATATGCAGTAATTGATGAAATAGATACGGGGCTTGACGTTGATGCTCTGCGTCTTGTGGCAAAAGGAATAAAGAATGCAGTTAAAGAGTATAAAACTGGAGTGCTTATCATTACTCATTACCAGCGTATTTTAGGTTATATTAAACCAGACTACGTTCATATTATGGTTAAAGGTAAAATTGTAGAATCGGGAGACGCTAAATTAGCTCACAAAATTGAAAAAGGAGGATATAAGAGCTATGAGTAATCTACACCTGGAAGGTATTGGTGATTATAAGTATGGCTTCTATGATAAAGGATTAGATTATAAGGTGGATACGGGAGCGGGCTTAAGTAAGGCTGTTATAGAGCAGATTTCAGCAATTAAAAAAGAACCAAAATGGATGAGGCAAATTAGACTTGATGCCTTACAGGTATTTGAAAGTAAGTCAATGCCTAATTGGGGAGCAGACTTGTCTGGCATAGATTTTGACAAAATTCATTACTACAAGACAGCTACGTCAAAAAAATACAAAAGCTGGGATGATGTGCCGGAAAAGATAAAACAAACTTATGAAAGAATTGGGGTTCCCGAGGCTGAGCGCAAGTTTTTAGCTGGTGTTGAAGCTCAGTATGATTCAGAGGTTGTATATGGAGCGATTAAAAAAAGCTTAACTAAGCAGGGGGTTATTTTTTGTGATACGGACACTGCTTTACGAGAATATCCAGAAATGGTTAGAGAGTATTTTGGTTCAATTATTCCAGCTGCAGACAATAAGTTTTCAGCGCTCAATACCGCAGCGTGGTCGGGAGGATCATTCATATATATACCAAAAAATGTAACTGTAAAATTACCTCTTCAGGCTTATTTTAGGATAAATGCTCCCAATGTTGGACAGTTTGAGCGCACTTTAATAATAGCGGATGAAGGTAGTCATGTGCACTACGTGGAGGGCTGTACCGCTCCCGTGCACTCTTCGTCGGCTTTACACTCAGCTGTAGTAGAGATAGTTGTAAAAAAGGGAGCACGAGTTAGATACACTACTATTCAGAACTGGAGTAGTGATGTCTATAATCTAGTTACGAAACGAATGAGAATAGATGAGGATGGAATAGGTGAATGGATTGATGGGAACATTGGATCAAAGGTTACAATGAAGTACCCGAGCTGTTATTTGATGGGTAAAGGGGCCAGAGGGGAAATATTATCTATTGCCTATGCAGGAGCTGGTCAGCATCAAGATGCAGGTGGCAAAATAATCCACGCTGCTCCAAACACAACTTCTAAAATAACGTCAAAATCTATTTCAAAAGCAGGTGGGAGGAGCACGTATCGTGGACTACTCCAAGTTCAGCCTGGTGCTATAAAATCAAAAAGCAAAGTAGTCTGTGATGCATTAATACTAGACCAATTTAGTCGTTCCGACACTTATCCCACTATGCAGATAGAGGAGCAAGATACTCAAGTAGAACATGAAGCAACTGTATCTAAAATAGGCGAGGAGCAACTATTTTATCTAATGAGTAGGGGGCTTTCTCAAGTTGATGCGGAAGCAATGATAATAAATGGTTTTATTGAGCCGTTTGTAAAGGAGCTACCACTAGAGTATGCGGTTGAATTTAATCGCTTAATTAGGTTGGAAATGGAAGGATCTGTTGGTTAATCATGAACGGTGTAGTACTTATAGATAATAAGACTAAGGAGACTACCATTCGTTTGTCCAAGAATGAAGTTAAAACAATTGTGATGTTGATTAATAACTCCACAACAAGGTTGGATCTTAGAGTTGAGTTAAATGGAGAAGGAGCTCATGCAAATATTTTGGGCATAGTTATTGGTAAAGATAATCAAGTATATAATCTTAATACTTATCAAATTCACAAAGCAGCCCATACAACTAGTGACCTTTTAGTAAAAGGAGTTTTTGATGGATCGAGTAAGCTTAAATATCGAGGATTAATTCAGATTGAAAAAAAAGCCCAAAATGCCAATGCCTTTCAACAAGAAAATAATTTGATTTTATCTCCACTGGTAAAAATAGATACCCGCCCAGAACTTGAGATTGAGGCAAATGAAGTGCGCTGTACACATGCAGCAACTGTTGGGCATATCAATGAAGAAGAACTTTTTTATCTAAAAAGCCGGGGTTTAAGTCAAAAAAAAGCAGAGAGTCTAATAGTTGCTGGGTTTTTGCAGCAGGTCATCGATCGCATCCCAGAAGGAACAATCCGTGACAAAATATCAAAGGCTAGTCCTTTGATAAAATAAGTAGTATGGCATTTATTAAAATTGCTAAAGTTAATCAGATAAGGGACGGTGAGGTAAAGAAATTTATTGTTAAAGATAAGATTATTGCTGTCGCCAATGTTGGTGGGGATTTTTTTGTAATTGATGATACTTGTTCCCATGCAAAATGCTCGTTGAGTAAAGGAGTTCTTTCTGGCAAGGAGTTAGCCTGTCCTTGTCATGGTGCTAAGTTTGATGTAAAAACTGGAAAAGCCCTCACTCTACCAGCTACAGTTCCTGTTGCCTCTTACGAAGTAAAGATAGAAAAAGACAACATAATGGTTAGAATTTTTCCATAACTTAGTGCTGATAATGGCATCATTTTCTGCAAGGACAAACCTTGTAGAAATGTGATAGCATATAATTATGTCAAGACGCTATAGTTTTGCAACGGGGTCAATTTACCATATCTACAACCGAGGTGTTCGTAAGGTAAATATATTTGAAGATACTTCAGATTATATACGATGGGAAAGTCTATTAGCTTGGTGTTTTCAATATGACTATCCTTATAGTCGTTATTTAGACAGGCTAAGAGAATTAAAATCACCAATTAGACAAGAGGCTTTTTGTAGGTTGGTGGAGTTGTCATATAGATATAAGAATCCTCTTGTAGAAATATTGACATATGTTGAGATGTCGAATCACTTCCATTTAGTTATTGAGCAGAAGGTGGAGAATGGGGTATCAATTTTTATGCGGAAACTTGCAACAGCTTATTCTATGTATATTAATAAGAAATATGACTTATCTGGCGCAGTGTTTGAAGGAAGCTATAAAACTGTACCAGTTGCTTCTGATCCGCAACTAACTCAACTTTTGCTTTATGTTCTTCGAAATCCAATTGAGGCAAAATTGGTTACCAATGAAACAGTTTTTCGATATAAGTGGTCTGCAACAAAGGAATATCTTCATAAAAATGAGCGTAGAATTGTCTCTTTAAAGAGACTACCTGACTATTTTTCTGATAAAGATAAGTTAAAAAAGTTTATTGAGAATAAAGAGCTTGAACTGGAGCTAAATACTTTAGGAGATATTGCAATCGACCTCTAATTTTCTGCAAGGACAAACCTTGCAGAAAATTTATCTTGATAAAAAACTAACAAGCAGCCCACCTATGATTCCTGTAGCTAGAATTGGGATGTATGTTTTGGTGATAATCGCATCGGGAAGACTAAGTATTAGACCAACTAAAATACCTTTAACCCAAAATGGCATTGGAGGGTTTATATTTACTACTACAAACCCAATTGCGAATCTATTAATAAATGCACCCAAGAGCGCAGCTTTTTTGTCAGGAAATGATAAGGGTAACATTAAGAGCACAGCAATAACACCCAAGGCTAAACCAGCGACTACCCCAGTAAGTACATTATTCATAAGATACCAGCTAGAATGATTCTATCATGATCTTATATTCTGAGATGTCCCATAAAGTAGGTCTAACCCCGAGGGTTAGAGTGATAAGAATTATAAAGTTGGTTAAGTTATAGTAAAGTAAGGTTAAGCCTTACTAGAAAATACGGTCTCCCGTATTCTAGAAACTAATGCAACCCCTAGGGATTATTAAGGTACTCAGAAAATACTTCCTGAGGTGTTTTGAAATTAAGACGTTTAC
>PFSB01000026.1 GCA_002788855.1 Candidatus Roizmanbacteria bacterium CG_4_9_14_0_2_um_filter_38_17
TGTTAAGTTCGAACCTATTATGCTAGTGTCTGATGAGAGCAACTTTTCTTACTTCGCGAATACTTTGTGGCTGGGGAGTTCTATTGTGATTAACTTATCGTGGCTTGTCTCTCTAATTTCTCTAATCTGCCCTCTAATTCTTCATGATCTTCTATGGTTGGCGCGTCATCTTCCAGTTTAGCTAATTGCAATCCAATCTTATCTATTCTCTCACCATTTTCAGAAATCATTACTTTTACTTCATCAAAACCCCTGTCCATTTTTTTCTCCGTTGAATCAACTCTATTGTCTATTGAATTTACTCTTTCGTCAATTGAATTTACTTTCTCTAATATTGCTTGGATTATTTTAGTATCTGACACAGCAATATTATTACACTTCTTGATTAAATAATAAAGTGTGTTCAGGTATAAAAAAAGGTAACTTACTTTAATAGCCCTTATTAAGGGTCTAACATAATCCATGGGGTGGCTGAGGAGTTCCAATTAGAACCAGTTATAGCTTCAGTCGGAGAGCTTTATGAGAGGTTTTGTGAGTATAGGTACTTATTTGGTTAGTTAGATATGTAGCCTTAGTACCTGACTTGGAGCTTAAGACAGTCCTTGGTATAATTCTGCAACTTATGGCTATAGAAGTACTTGGCTTTAAAGAATGCGCTGATATTGGATGTCCGCTTATAAATACCTGCGCTGTTGTAAATGGTGAATTTCCTGTGGGTACATCGACTGGGGGGGTAGATGAAATGGATAGCATGGTGAATGTATGGGCAGAAGCTTCTGAACCTGATTGCACAAGTAATCCCAAAGGCAAATTTGATGATGGTTTTAAAAGAGTATCTGTTTGGAGAAAAGGTGGTAGCTACACTTGGAAATAGTATTCAGAAATTTACAGGGACAGGGTCAAACCCTGTAATGATATATGCTTACCCCCAAGAGACACTACAGAGTATCTACATGGATGCCAATTGTCTATTGTAGGTTTTCCAGATAGATTATGTTCCAATATTCGCTAACTACTATGCAGTTCGACAAAGTATTATTGATACTAAAACAGAAGTGCGTTGGATAGCTACAACAAGTCCAGCTGATAATGCATTAAACACTAGTAGTTACCTCCATAGTTTTCTTGATGAATCGGGCGTAACAAGTCTGGGATATCATGATCTTACTGCTCCACTTCGGTTTCATATGGAAATGCTGGAGTATATATAAGATTATTTGACAAATTTAGCAGGGCTGTAATTGATGAGACGTTATGATTGGAATTTATAGGGTTACAGGGTTTAACCCTGTAAATAGCCCTTATTAAAGGTCTAATCCAACTCATGGGTAGCCTACCGAACGATGTCCGCACCTATTATAGCAATCTTCCATTGCAAGAGTTGGTATTTTTCAGGACAGCATTTTCGAGTTTATAGTCTTATTGCGCAGTCGGTATAGACTCTATCCATAATTTTGATTTATCTTGGGGATTTCCATAGTTATAATTCACGCTAATTTCCTCATCTTTTTCAATATTCTTTATCACAAAAAACTCAATTGTACCATCATCTTTTCGCTTTTGATACAAAGCATTAGGCGCGTAGGAATGATTATAAAGTGAACCAAAACCCAAGCAAATTGCCGCCTTGTGATTTTTCTTGTCATCTCCCCACATGAAGTAATAATTATGAAGTTCGGTTTTTCGTAAGTCTGAGACTTCTTTTTCATCAATTAGGATAATTGGACATAGTTCAATTACCTCGTCTTTACTAATGTTTTGACTAGCAAAAACACCTCTTCCTGCGTTCTTAATCTTTGAATTACCAATATATATTTTTGTTGGAGGCTAAATTTTTATGGGTGGCTGAGGGGATTCGAACCCCCGACCCCTGGTACCACAAACCAGTGCTCTAACCAGCTGAGCTACAGCCACCATATATAAACTATTATATTTTCTTGCTAATAAAACCCTCAGCAATAATTCGCTCTATCAATTTTCTATCCTTTTGTCTCTTTACCCAATATTCAATCATTCTAGCTACTCTGATAGTATTATATTGTTGCACAAATGTACACTTTAATGGTAATAAGTTTTTTGTAGCAAAAACTCTTCCCTTATTATGTCTTTCAAGTCTTTTCTCTACATTAACTGTGCTTCCAATATAGTAACTTCCATTTTTCAAACTTTTCAAGATGTATACATAACCAATCTTACAATTTGAACCCGACCCCTCCGGTGTACACCGGAGTGCTCTAACCAGCTGCCTGTCCCGATTTAACATCGGGGAGCTACAGCCACCATATATAAACTATTATACTAAGAGTAACCAGAAAATTACAGGGATAATTGTAACTATAATTGTGGATGTTATTGTTACATTTGGATATTTATAAAATGCTCATCCAAAGGTTAAGCCTTTCACTTTGTAAAGGGCTTAACCTTGATTCGCTTTGTTTTGCCTTGTCTGGGATTATTTGGCTAACTTGTAGTAGGAGGCTTTGGTTTTGCCTTTCTTTTCAAGGATCTGCTTTTCTACTAGTGAGTCAAGGAGGCGAAAGGCTTGTTGGCGGGTCACTTCAAAACGTTTGGAAATGTCTGAGGAACGTACAGTTTTAAGCTCCATCACAATTCGCAAGACGTCTTCCTCTCGTTTGGTAACAAGAGCTCTATTATCTCCTTTGACATGCTCTAATTTAGCCTCTTTATACTCAGTAATTTTTGCCATTGCTGCTTGAAGAGAGTAGACAAGACCATCTGTAAAATACTCCAACCATTCGGTATGATTTCCCTCGTCGGCTGAATGGAGCATGTCAGAGTAAAGTAGGCGATCAATGTCATAGTAGTCGTCAAGAATGAAGTAGCGAGACACTTCGTATCCACTAAGCATTAATAAGTAAGATGTAACTAGACGCGTAACTCTTCCATTGCCATCAAAAAAAGGATGAATATAGACAAACCAGTGATGGAATATACCTGCCTTTAGGATTGCAGGGGTTTCTTTGTCAGTTTCAAACCATAAAATGAGCTCATTAATCAGCTTGTCAATATCACCTTCGGTGTGGGCGGGCGGGTCGTGTTTGACCTTTATAGTAGCAGAGCCATCAACAATCTCTGTGTGACCGACGACAACTTTTGAGTTCCTGTACTCACCGATTCTCATATCCTTTGCGTGTCGCATTGCTAATCCATGTAACTCAAGAATTAGACTAGAGTCTAGTTTATGCTTATCTTGCTTGTAACTATCTAAGTGAACTAATGCTTCGAAATAATCTCTAACCTCTTTTTCGGCTTTTGTTGTGGGAATTCTGTCTCCTAGAATAACATTGGTAACCTCCACAGGTGTCAAAGGATTGCCCTCAATAGAAGTTGAATGGTGAGTCGCCAGGGCAATATTTGAATTTTGGAGACGTAGAGCAACTGATGGAATAAGGTTTTCTGACTCAATTTGTCCGTAAAAACGCTCAATTTGAGTAAGATTGGTAAGCAACTTGGGTGAAATTACGTAATTGGGCTTGAACATGTGTTTATTATATCATAAATCTGTTATTTGTCAACATATTTGTAGCTATTATTGTAACCTTTGTTGCATATATCCTAGGATGGAGTATAATATCCCATAGTAAGATATTTTCGTTCTCTCACTCGCCTTGTTTCGCTTTATACAAAGATATACAATAGATAAATGGCAGTAAGTAAAAATATACCTTTAATTGAAAAAGATAGATTGCTTTTAGCTCTAAGACGTCTAAATATGATCATCCCTAATAGACTACCTATTATTAGCATGTATCTAACCATCAATGGTAGTGGAGGAAAAAATATTGAAGCAATTGAGTTTGTAGACTCAGAATGGGAAAAGTTAAAAACTGAGCTCACAAAATTAAATATTAACCCGGAACCTATGGCTGAGGAAATTGTAAGAGTCAAGGAGTTTATAGAATTTAGCAGTGGAGATGGTGCAAAAGGACTTGCGGTGTATATCTCGGGGTATCGAGATATTTTTTTGACCTACCCTATAGACTACTCATTTACCAACAAAATAAGTATGGACCTGGACTTTGATCGAGCTCCATTAATTCAGTTATTTGCCGAACAACCAAAAGAGATCTTTATAACCCTATATCCCGGACGGTCAAGGTTGTATAGCTACTCAGATAGCAAGTTGGTAGAAATAGAGCCTCCTGTAATCCCCGAGGACCCTAAACAAGACCTGAAGGAGTATATGCGTGTAGTAAAGGACGCATATTGGCCATATTTTAGATCTAGTGATGTGAAATCTGTATTTTTACTTGGTCATACTGAATCAATGCATTTGTTCAAAGGCGTACTTGCAAAAACCGCTGTGCAGAAAGTGAAAGACATGGTTGGTTTACCGCTTCGTGCAACAATGGCAAGAATCAACAAAGAATCTCGCAGATTAATTAGTGAACACAATGTGTTACAACCTCAACAAAAAGTAGAACATGCTAAGAGCTTAGTCCTAAGGCACATGGCTGTATTTGGACCTACAGCAGTATTTAGATCCTTAAGAGAAGGAAGAGCAAGAGAGATTTTGGTTGATCCAAGCTTTCACCCAAAGGGTTATGTATGCGAGCGTTGCAAATTACTTGAAATAAGGAAACTAGATGCTTGCTCTTTGTGTTTTAACAACTTAACACCTATCGCGAAAGTAAAACCATATGTGTTAAAGTTAGCTATGGAATATGAGGCACTTGTAGACAAGGTAGCAAACCAGTACCTCAGAACAGAGGGTAAAGGTATAGCTTCTATATTGAGATTTGCATAAATGATTCAGATTCACCCATTAACTCAAGCCTTAATCTCCTCACTTCAAATCTCTCAAAGTGACAAGAAGGACGACTCTCCTAAGGTTGAAGTTTCCGAAACGGTTACTTTTTTGGGCGCTTTGTATGAAAAAATGCGCAACGCCGTAGAGTATAGAGAGGGACATCTGGTTCGCAAAGCTGCTATTGAAAGAGTAATTCGTCGAAGAATTGTGATAAATCAAGGTGGAGCAGAGTATATTGAGACTTTAGTAAAGGAAATGCTCTGGGGAAGATACTTAGCATCTGGGTCTATAACTGAAAAAACAGTTGAACAAGCTAAAAATGCTGCAACTAGGTACTTTGATCTACGTCGCAAACTTATCTCTCAATTGAATAACCAACAACAGATTAACGAAGTGTCTGATTGGATAATTAGCCAGCTATCTTGCAAACTCGAGTTTATTCTTGCTCCAAATCCTAAGATTGAGGCCATTACTAACTATGTATACCAGTGGTTACGTAACAATATTCATATAGAAAATGAAAGTGAAGCTACTAAAGATATTCTAATTTATCTAGCTATACAAGAGGGATTAAATAAAGTAGATACCCCACTTCTAAGATACCATCTAGTTGAATTATACGGTGAAGAGAAGTTATTTGCAGACTTCTGGGGAACATATAAATTTGTAAATAAACACGTAGAACACCCACTTCGCAATAAACTGGTTAACTATGTTCGTAAGCAAACGGCTCCTTTTTTAATTCTAGAGTCAATTGTGCTTACTAATAGTCCAGATCAAGTGAAAAGAATTTTGACTGATGAGAAAACGCTGGTAGAAAAGATAACCACGATCTGCACTAGTAAATATAAGCAGGTAAGTAAGCGCTTAAGACGCGCAGCAATCAGAAGTGTTATTTATCTGTTTTTAACAAAAGCGATCTTTGCCATATTACTAGAAGTACCATTTGATAGATATCTTGAAGGAGAGATAAAAATAGTTCCATTAATAATTAACACCTCAATGCCTCCCATATTAATGGGGCTTATTGCGTTACTTATCACAACTCCAGGAAAAGACAATACTAAACGAATTATTGATAGAATTAAGGAGATTATTACCACTCAAAAGCCCAATACAGATAAAAAGCAATTTGATGCTAATCCAAGTGTTAATAGGCCTTTATTAGCATTTATCTTTACAACTATTTATAGTTTGACGTTCCTTTTAATTTTTGGCTTTATTATCTGGGGACTAACAAATCTTAATTTTAACTTTGCTAGCCAACTTATCTTTATCTTCTTCTTGACAGTTGTGTCATTTTTCGCCTACAGGATTAGGCTTATACCAAGAGAATATGTATATAAAGAAAAGGGAAATGTTTTTGCTCCTATTATAGATTTCCTTATGGTGCCTATTCTTTCTGTAGGAAAAAGATTATCAAGTGATCTTTCTAAGATAAACGTAATTACATTTATCTTTGATTTCATTCTTGAAGCTCCTTTTAAAGCAATCTTTGAGGTATTTGAAGAATGGTTTGGCTTTATGAAGTCAAAAAGAGAAGAGATAGCTTAGAGATTAAATAAACTGGATGATTGTTCCATCTTTAAGCTGGTGGAAAAGTCCCACTTTTTGACCTGGATATCTAGCTGCTGGTCCCCAAACACGAGCACCTGTTGTTGTCTCTACTAGTTCTGAAGATAGTTTTATAACGGCTTCCCTAACTGTAATAGAAGAGGGGACTACCAAGGGATCTTCCATGTCCACCACGCCCTGGGGATTTCGTAGATAAATACGAATAAGGTCCAGCTTATCCCAGATTGATTGGGTAAGCTTATCTAAGCCCTTTCCCTCAAGCGCACTGATTGCAAACACGTCTGAAGATAGATTAAGTTTTTTGCCTTCCATTTTGTTAATAATCTTAATGGCGGGGACATAGACACGGTTACCAGCAAAAGCATCAATCAGTTGTTCTGGAGTAAGGTCTTCTTTAATAGAGATCTGGGCATTAACAATTCGATAACTTCTGGCGATAGTTTTTATAGTATCTTGGTCCAGCAAGGTCAGGGTTGGTGAGTTTATCTGTATACCACCTCGATCCGTCTTTTTTACTACTAATTTAGGTGGGCTTTGATTAAGTCTTACTCCTGCATTTGCAAGCTCTATCTCCATATTGGGTAGCTCTCCTTTGCGCTTAACATCAACCATAAGGATGATTAGATCTGCGATTCTAGCGACAGAAAGCACTTCTTTACCTCTACCTAATCCTTTGGCAGCCCCTGTGATAAGACCAGGAACATCAAGAATCTGAATTCTAGCTCCATTAATATTAAGCATACCTGGAATTACTTCCAGAGTTGTAAACTCATATTCAGCTACTTTGGAGTTAGCGTCGGTTAGCTGGTTTAAAAGAGTAGATTTTCCTACGGATGGGGGGCCAATTAATACAACTGTTGCATCTCCGTGCTTTGCCACAGCATAACCTCCGCCTCCTCCAGTAGCACTAAGCTTTAGTTGTCTTTCAATAATCTCACTTTTGAGCTGAGCAATACGCGCTCTAAGTTTTCCAATGTGATGTTCTGTCCCTTTGTGATAGGGTGTTTTTCTAATCTCTTCTTGGATTGCTTCAATTCTTGCTTGGTTATCCATAAGCCCAATTATAACTTGCGCATTAGTTCTTGTATAATATAATGGTAGCCTCAGTAGCTCAGTGGATTAGAGCACTGGTCTTCGGAACCAGGGGTCGGGGGTTCGAATCCCTCCTGGGGCACCACGGAGTACCGCGGGTTGCTAGCTCAATGGTAGAGCAACTGGCTCTTAACCAGTAGGTTCAGGGTTCGAGCCCCTGGCAACCCACATAAAGTTTTGGGCTTTTTCTGGCTCTAATAAAAATGGTGGCTGACCCCATTATACACTTGACACCCTCACCCCAGATATGACAGTATGAAGGGGTGAAAAAAGTGCTCATGGTGCTGGGGTTTATACCTCTTACCACAGCTACTATAGCTATAAGCTTTGTGTTACTTATTAAACTGCCTAATATCCGTGAGGTAGATGTTTTGTTACGTCAACAAGCTCATATCTTTAATGATACTTCCCCTAATTACCGAGTAGCAACATTTGTTCCACAGGTTTTAGGAAGCTTTACCGAAGCTATTGTGGCAGGGGATGCTAGACCAGTTATTATTCGTAATTATCTTGAAAGATATAATTCACCATTAGTACCCTATGCTGGTTTGTTTGTGAAAAAAGCTGATGAATATGGATTAGATAACTATTTGTTGCCAGTTGCTATCGCGCAGCAAGAATCAAATCTTGGCAAAGTGACTCCACCTAACTGTCACAACGCATGGGGATGGGGAATCCATAAGAGAGGAACGCTCTGCTTTGAATCTTGGGAAGAGGGAATAGATACATATATTAAGGATTTTAGTTCAAATTATGGTGATATAACGGAAATTGAAGATGAAAATGAGATGCTACAGGTCTTGATGGCAAAATATGCGCCCGTAAGCGTTGAGTCAGCTGGAGGTGCATGGGCAAATGGCGTGAGGCAGTTCTTACAGGATATAAGAGAGTAGTATTAGCACTTGACACCCGCAAGTGCTAGAAGTACAATATCTGGATGTTAAAACAAGTTGTTGTTTTAGTGTCTATTTTAGCTGGGTTGCTTATGAGCCCCCAGAGGGTAAACGCAGCCTACAATCAGTGTGAGCTACAGTGTAAAGTGGCTGGCTCCTCAGCAGTGCTTAATACGAGCCCTGTTTTGATTGAAAAAGCTAATATATATAATGATAGTAGAACAGTTATCTTAAGTAACTATCTAACTCAGTTTGGTTCCCCCTTATCCATGTATTCAGATATCTTTATACAGGTTGCAGATAAACATGAACTTGACTGGAGACTGATTCCAGCCATAGCTGGTGCTGAATCTACTTTTGGTAAGCGTATCGCCTCGGACTCACATAATCCGTTTGGTTATGCTGGTGGATACTTTAGCTTTGAGAGCTGGGAGAAAGCTATTGAGGTAGAAGCAGAGATGCTAGCTGTGAAGTATAGAGATAGCTGGGGATTAGTTACACCAGAGGAGGTTATGCCTATTTATGCACCGCCTTCTAAAACATGGGCAAGAAATGTCCGCTTTTTCATGAACGAAATAACTTTGTTTGAAAACAATGCCAACAAACTAGCCTTAAACCTCTAAGATCTTTCCAAACTAAGCGCATTTAAAGTATAATTTAGCTATTAGCCAGAGTGGCGGAATGGTAGACGCGCACGGTTTAGGACCGTGTGGGGTAACCCGTGGAGGTTCGAGTCCTCTCTCTGGCACATGTACAGATTTATCAAAAATCATAAGCTAACTACGCTAATCCTACTGGGGGTTGTTATTGTACTGAGTTATTACTTCTTTTTCCAGACTAAGACTAAAGGTGAAAGTGTTAAGCTGGGGGAGGTAAGTACCGAGAAACTATCTGAGGCAATAAGCGCTTCAGGAAGTGTTGATGCAGCAATTAAGGCTAAAGTTCGTTTTGCATCCTCTGGAAAACTATCATGGGTGGGGGTACAAGAAGGAGATGTAGTTAAAAAGTGGCAAGCATTAGCATCTCTGGATAAAGAGGAGCTACAAAAGAAATTAGAAAAAGAGCTTATTGATTATAAAAACGAGCGCTGGGATTTTGAACAGGGGAGAGAAGACTATGGTGTTGAGAAAGTACAAGACCAGACCTATCCAAATGTCTTGACCGATGAACTAAGGCGCATTTTGCAGAAAAATCAGTTTGACTTAGATAGTGTTGTGTTGGATGTTGAGATCCAGAATTTAGCTATAAAGTATGCAACAATTATTTCGCCAATTGATGGGTTGGTTGTAGAAATTGAGGAACCATTCGCGGGAGTAAATACTACCCCCGCTGGCGCAGAAATAACAGTTGTAGATCCAAAAAGTACCGAGTTTGTGGCTGAAGTAGATGAGGTTGATGTTAGTAAGATTAATGTAGGCCAAGGCGCTATTATTACGCTTGATGCTTATCCAGATGAAGTGATTAAAGCTACTGTAAAAAGTATAGATTTTGTAAGTACCACAACGAAAGGTGGGGGCACGGCGTATTTGGTCAAGACCACATTACCAGAGAATATTGGAGTGAAGTTTAGAATAGGTATGAACGGAGATATTGAGTTTGTAGTTGAAGACCTCAAAAGCGTATTGGTTGTGCCACAAAAATCTATCATAATTACTGATGATAATAAAACCTCTGTGTGGGTGGTAAAAGACGGTGTGGCCAAGCTAATAGAAGTAGAACTAGGAGCAGAAACAGCCGATTACGCGGAAATTATTTCTGGATTAAAAGAAGGAGAAAAGGTGGCAACAGAAGGGCAGGATGAACTAAAAGAAGGTAAGAATATCGAATGAAACCCCTATTAACGCTAAAAGATGTTTCCCGTACATACGAGCTTGGTGGAGTAGCTGTACATGCATTAAATAAGGTATCTACTGAGCTAAAAGAAGGTGAGTTTGTGGCAATTATGGGTCCGTCTGGTTCCGGTAAGTCCACTCTAATGCATATAATTGGCCTCTTGGATACTCCAAGTAGCGGAGAATTACTTTATAAAGACAAAAGCATAAAAAACTTATCTGAAAATGATCGAGCTAAGCTACGCAATAAAGTTATAGGATTTGTATTTCAGCAGTTTAATCTCATAAAAAAAGTTTCGGCACTAGACAATGTAATACTACCCATAATCTACCGTCATGAACGCATAAAAAATTCTAAAAAAATTGGAGCAAGGTTACTGACAAGGTTAGGATTGGGCAATAGACAAGATCATGCGCCTAATCAGCTATCTGGAGGACAGCAGCAGAGAGTGGCCATTGCTCGAGCATTAATCAATGATCCAGAAATTATTCTAGCAGATGAACCCACGGGTAACTTGGATACCAAAACAGGAGATCAGATTATGCAGATTTTAAAGAATCTAAATAATGAAGGTAAAACAATCGTCATGGTAACTCATGAAAGTGAAATAGCAAAATACGCTGATCGAATTATTAGAATCGTGGATGGGAAAATTATAGAAGATAAATGACATTATTAGACACATTTCAGGTGGCATTTCGCTCCTTGGCAATAAACAAGATGCGCTCAGGCTTAACTATGCTTGGAGTTATTATTGGTGTGGCATCAGTAATTCTTTTGGTATCAGTTGGCTCAGGATTACA
The DNA here is from genome assembly GCA_002788855.1 of Candidatus Roizmanbacteria bacterium CG_4_9_14_0_2_um_filter_38_17. NCBI lineage: Bacteria > Candidatus Roizmaniibacteriota > Candidatus Roizmanbacteria bacterium CG_4_9_14_0_2_um_filter_38_17. Next base: position 10,968 of record PFSB01000026.1, read on the forward strand.
GGCATTTGTCACAGATCAGTTTGATGAGCTGGGAACCGACTTATTAACGGTGTTTCCCGGTGAGCTAAAGTTCGGCGATACAGCAGGCAGAGAAGGTGGACCACCGGGATCAGCTAATAATAAGCTGACAAGAGAAATTGCAGAGCTTATAGAACGCAGGGCAGATTTAGTAGAAGGGGTAACTCCAGTTGCTACAACATATTCTGAAACTAAGTACTTAGGCAAAGAGAGGACGACGGGCATATTAGGTACAACCGTTAACTACATAGATATTAGAAAATCTCCAACAGACAAAGGTCGATTCTTTTCTAGACAAGAAGAGTCGGGTACTAAGCGAGTAGCAGTTCTCGGAGCAACCACAGTAAAAGAATTGTTTGGGAATAGAGATCCTATTGGAGAAGACCTTAAGATATCTGGGAAATCTTTCACTGTAATAGGTGTATTTGAGTCCAAAGGAGCAGCGTTTGGCAATGACCAAGACGATCTTGTTGCAATACCATTGACAACTTTTGAGCGTGTATTTGACCTAGATAAGGTTAGCTATATTTATACCAAAGTTGGAGACGTAGAAAGGGTAGATCAAGCAAAAAGACAGATTGAGCGAATACTACTTACCCAGATGAACAATGAAGATGTATCTGTAATTGGGACGCAAGATTTGCTAGACACGGTTACTTCAATCCTTGGAGTTATTACAGCAGGACTAGGTGGTATTGCTGCTATCTCTCTTGTAGTGGGAGGTATTGGAATTGCTAATATTATGCTAGTGTCGGTTACAGAGAGAATCCGGGAGATAGGAATCAGGAAAGCAGTGGGGGCTACCTCACGCGATATATTGCTTCAATTTCTAACTGAGGCCGCAACATTAAGTGTAATTGGAGGTGTGGTGGGGATATTAATTGGCGTAGGTGGCTCTTTAATCTTGAATAACTTTGTCCAGACTGTAGTTCCAACCTGGTCTATTATTTTAGGATTTACAATTTCAGCCTTGACTGGTATTGTTTCTGGGGTTGGTCCAGCAATAAAAGCTGCCCGCATGGATCCAATTGCTGCGCTTAGATTTGAATAGTAGATTATGATATAATTCTCTATTATGCAGACAGAGATAACTCGTCAAAAAGATGGTGCAATAGATATTTTGCTTACAATACTTTGGAAAGACGTTAAGATAAAGTATGATTCTGTAGTTGAGCAAGCAGTTAAGCACGTTGTTGTAAAAGGATTTCGAAAAGGTAAAGCACCTAAGAACTTGGCCGAACAGCAACTAGATTTAGAGCGCATGTGGCAACAAACGCTTGAAGAGTTACTACCTGTGTACTACGCTAAAATTGTCCAACAAGAAAAATTACAGCCAGTAATACAGCCACGCATTCAGCTCCAAAAAGCAGCTCCAGATAATGATTTAGTGGTAAAAATTACTACGGCTGAGAAACCGGTGCTTAAATTAGGTAAGTATAAAAAGGCAGTGACAATACTCAAAAAAGCAAGTAAGGATAAGAAAGTTAGTTTAGATGAAATACTAGGAATAATTCTTAAGGAAGTTGAGTTAACTCTCCCTGTATTTATGATTGAAGAACAGACTAATAAAGAGTTATCTTCACTGATTGATCAGGCAAAGCAGGTTGGTATGACTATTGAAAAGTATGCTCAATCAAAAGGATTATCCATTGAGCAACTTAAAGTGCAGAAAAAGCAAGAGGCAGAAAATACACTCAAACTAGAGTTTATACTTGAATCCATTGCTGACGAAGATAAAATTACAGTAGAAGATAAAGAAGTTGAGGACTTCTTTAAGGCTAGTAAAGAAAGCCTTTCAACTGAAGATCAAAACAGACAAAGATACTTCGTAACATCGCTCATTCGGCGCCGAAAGACACTCCAGCATCTTCTTGATTAAGCGTTAAGATTGTGTTAAAATTCAGTTATTGAAGCCATAGCCTATAGTATGTAGATTTATTCTATGATTAGTAGTAACACGATTTTTGATAACAGTAAGAAAAAAAAGAACAACGCAGCAGCCGAGAGACTGCAAGCTCTTCGTGTTCGCATGGCTCAACAAAATAATCCAGAGTATATAGATAGTGATAGTGCATCTAGTCGCTTGCCAAGGCCAGAGAGTGCAGAAAGCACGAAAGTTACCCAGATTCAAACTAGAACTGAGTTTACAGTGTTTAGCAAATCTGAACACCAAGATAAAATCATAATTCAGCAGGAGATTATCTCTGTTCGTCAAGAGTTGACCCTTGCTATAGCAGAAATGAAAAAGCTGGGGCAGAGAACAACTGAATATGAAAAAGCAGTTCATGAGAATATAGCTGAACCAGATGTTTATCATTTAAACTTTTTTTCAAGATTAAGTAGTATGCTGATGGTGCTCCGTCAGAATATTCAAGAGAGTAACTCTTGGATGGATATGACGTTTGCTAAGAAAAGAGCAAAGGGTTACTGGAATAAGGCAAAAAAAGGTGGAACTACTTTCACCCTCTCCCACGAGCGCAAAATGGCCACCCAAGCAGGATAATTATACATTCTGTTTGTAATATTCTTCTAGATCTAGCTTAGTTATATATGAGAGAGGCGTGGGTAGATTACCTAGGCTAAACCAGCCTATTTCATCACACTTATGTGGTTCCATAATCTTAGGCACTTGTGTCTTTTTTATCTTACCAGTATATGTAGTAGGAATCCAGTGCTGTTTTTCATCTACGAGAATCTCGTCAACAGTATGAAGAATACTATCTATTATAATATCTATATTAAACTCCTCTTTAATTTCTCTTAAAATAGCCTGTGCTCTGGTTTCACCAAACTCTATCATACCTCCCGGTACTTCCCAGTGACCCTTAGCGTTTCTGGCTAGTTGTGAGCGCTCATTAAGAAACAGTTCTCCTTTATGGTTGAATATAAGAGCACCAACTGATACTCCTATATGATCTACTCCAGGTTTCACAGGTATATTATACAGGTTTATCTCATAACTATCTAAAACCTCTGTTTAATAATATGTTATGATAAGTATCATAGGTACTATGAGAGGAAAATCGGATACTAGAATTAAATCTGAGAGATTAAGAAAAGAGCATGGACTGTCTTATAAGGAAATATCTGAAAAGACAGGTGTAAGCAAAGGGACATTGTCTAATTGGTTGAAAGGGATTGAGCTGAATATAAATCAGCAAGATCGACTAAATCAAATGCTAGTTGCTAATCGATCATCATTTGCAGCTAGAGCTTGGCCAATTAATAAAGAGAGGCATAGACTAGCAAGGGAGAATGCGTATCGGGAAGGAGTAAAAATAAACCAATCGCTTCCGAGTAATAAGTCTGTTGACGAGCTTGCATTAGCTATGCTGTATTTAGGTGAGGGCGCTAAATCATATAACAGAGTACAGCTGGCTAGTACAGACTATGGAATACTTAGATACTTTATTAGATCTCTGATTAACTTGTATGATATTGATAGAGACCGGCTTGTTCTAAATTTAAACATTGTTATAACCGCCAAAAAATATGAAGAAAAGTATATTGATTGGTGGCAAGATAAATTAGGATACTCTGACATTAGATTTGGAAAAACACAATTTGATAAGCGTTCAAAAAGAGAACATATTACACATAACTATCACGGTGTATGCACTGCTAATTATTGCGATACCTACTTGCAGCAAAGGATATTAGGTTTAGCCTATACTTACATTAAATGACGTTGCTTTTTCTGTATCATATTTGTGCTAAAATTAGCCTCAGGACCGGTTAGCTCATTTGGTTAGAGCGCTACTTTGACATAGTAGAGGTGAAAGGTTCGAATCCTTTACCGGTCACCAAAAAAGAAATCTGTGTTATTTGGTAGTGTAAATGGTGGCTGACCCTATTTCCCTAAAAGTTCGTAATGAAATATGAGTAATAAACGTCTTTTGAAATTTCTACTTGCAATATCATTGCTATGTTTGATAGCAATTGTTGTTATCAACCTCTGCACGAGCTTGAGCCAATCACTAAAAGATGGGATAACCGCCGAAATAGTTGGAGGCGGAATTGTTGGAGGGATCGTTGCAGCTGTTTTCTTTTACCTTCAGGAATCTGACGAATATCAAGCAAGCAAAATGAAAGCAAACTCATTTTTTGAGCAAAAACTTCTGTTGGATATTCAAGAGGCTATGGATCGAGGTCCAAGTCTATGGAATCTCAGTGGTGCAAACAAGTTTTATTTTGACGGATCATTGGTCAACCCACTTTATGATATTTACCAGTCAAACTTTGATCAAATAAACAACCATCATGCTTACTTTTCTAAGAATGAGTTGATAAATAAGTTTGATGAGTTTTATAAGACCACCCGAAAAGGATATGTACTTGGCGAGAAAATGGAGAATCTTGTCTATCAAAATGTCAGAAGCGACCACCACAAAAGAGGACTTATTTCAGCTAATGATCCCGCTACCAGCTCATACATCAGAGGGAAGCTCTTTGCTGACATGTCAGATGAAGAACTATGCAAGTATCTTGAATGGCAAAGCGTCCCAGAAAGAGCCATAGAATTATATAAAACATTTGAAAAAAGCAAGGACGTCATAAATCTTATTTCAGAAATAAAGGAAATCAGGGAGACTTTGATTACCCAGATAGAAGAAATCAAAGAGTTGCGAAAGAATAGTTTTAAGGCATGACATTCCAAGTCTGAAATGTCTTGCTAACTCGCTCAAAATAGCTTGTGAAGTTGTTCCTGAGGTGTTCAGAGATTTCCCTAAGAGTACTTCGGGATCTTCGACAGTCCTCCACCGGTCACACACGTAAATGGTGGCTGACCCTATTTTCTCTATTTCCTTTTTCCCATTTGCGTTTGGATCCCCTTAAATGCTACAGTTGATACATGGTTGGGACAGTGGTGGGGTCAAATTTTAGTGTGAAGAAAACATTGGCAGCAAATTTTATTGCTGGTATTGGGTGGGGAGTGGGGGCAACTATCGGACTAGCTTTTTTCTTGAGTCTTGTTACCTGGATATTTGCACAGCTTGGAGGTATTCCAGTTATAGGTCGATGGTTTGTTGAAGGAATCAATGTAACAAATAATGCGAGAGAACTAAAAGATGCTAATTCCAGGCTTGACAGATAGCAGTATAATTTTGTCATGAATTCACAAAAAAAAGGTACATTATGGGCGATGCGGCATACTGGTGAACATCTTCTGCACCAGTCGGTAAAAGAGCTATTCCCAGAGATCAAGCTGGCGATGGGGCCGGCAACCCCAGAGGGCTTCTATTTTGATTTTGATCCTGGTAAGGTAAAAATTACCCCAGAAGACTTTCCAAAGATAGAGAGTAGAATGGAAGAGCTTAAGAAACTAGATCTGCCTATGATTAGAGAAGAAATTTCCGTAAAAGAGGCACGAGAACTGTTTAAGGGCAATCCATATAAACAAGAATGGATTGATGGAATTGAGGAAAGACAAGAAAAAGTGACCACCTACCGGACTGGGAAAGAAGGAGATAAAAATTCCATGGTGGATTTGTGCGCTGGTCCTCACGCAAAGACTACTGGAGAGGTTGGACCTTTTAAACTTCTATCAATAGCCGGAGCCTATTGGAGAGGTGATGAGAAAAACAAGATGTTAACCCGAATCTATGGCACGGCTTTTCCAACACAAAAAGAGCTGGATAAATATATCTGGCGAGAGGAGGAAGCTAAAAAAAGAGATCACAGAAAAATAGGTAGGGAAATGGAGCTTTTTACAATAAGAGATGAAGTTGGGCCTGGTTTAGCCATCTGGCTTCCTAAGGGAAATATCATACGGGAAGAGCTTGAGGCCTGGGCCAAAAAAACAGAAAAAGCATGGGGATATAAGAGTGTGGCAACTCCGCATATTACAAAAGCCAACCTTTATTACACATCTGGTCATTTACCATATTATAAAGACGATATGTTTCCTCCGATGGTATTGGACGAAAGCAAAGAAGAGTACTACCTTAAGCCTATGAACTGTCCTCATCATCACATGGTGTATAGCGACAGACCAAAGAGCTATAGAGACTTACCGCTTCGAATAGCAGAGTTTGGCTATTGTTACCGCTATGAGGCTTCTGGTGAACTGTTTGGACTAATGAGAGTTAGAGGTTTTGAGCAAAATGATGCTCATATATATTGTACAAAAGACCAGGCTGTTGAGGAATTTGTAAAAGTAATGAAACTACATGAATATTATTATAAGGCTCTAGGGATAAAGGACTACTATTTGGAATTGGCGCTTCGCGACCCAGCTAATAAGACTAAGTATCATGGTAATGAAGCGATGTGGAAAGAAGCAGAAAGCCTAATGCGAGAAGCTGTAGCTCAAGTAGATATTCCTATGGTAGAGGAAGATGGGAGTGCGGCCTTTTATGGTCCAAAAATAGATTTTGTTGTTAAGTCATCTATTGGACGTGAATTTGCAACCTCAACAAACCAGATTGATCTATTTATGGGAGATAGGTTTAAATTAAAATATACTGATGATAAAGGCATTGAACAGACACCGGTTATTATTCATCGGGCTCCACTGGGCTCCCATGAGCGATTTATAGGCTTTTTAATTGAGCATTTTGCTGGAGCTTTCCCTGTCTGGCTACATCCAGTCCAGGTCATGATCATACCAATTAGTGCTAAACAACTAGATTATGCTAAGGGTGTTGAAGAGAAATTAATCTCGCTTATACCAGAACTAAGAGTGGAGCTAGATAACAGCGATGAAACCTTAGGCAACAAGATTAGAAAAGCGCAAACTCAAAAAGCACCCTACATGCTCATTGTGGGAGACAAAGAGGTCGAAAATAACAGCGTAAGTCTAAGGCTCAGAGACGGAAAAGATGGGGGAGTAATAAAAGTAGAAGAATTTGCAGATAAAGTGAGCAAGATCATATTAAATAAGGATCTTGAATTAGGATTTAATTAAGTGTGTTGCAATTGGCCTCACATCTTACTATAATTACTAGATAGCTTTAAGCTTAAATTTGAAATTGGCAAGAAATAGACAAAATTTTGTTGAGGGTAAGTATTACCAAACAAACGAAGAAATACGTGCACCACAGCTTAGGGTTGTACATCCTAGTGAAGGACAACTTGGTATTTTAAGTCTGGAAGATGCGTTGGCAAAAGCCAAAGAGCTAGAGCTTGATTTAGTTGAGGTTGCTCCAGGTGCTAACCCACCTGTAGCAAAACTTATAGACTTTGCTAAGTTTAAGTACGAGGAGTCGAAAAAGAAGAAAAATAGTAAGGCTTCGACGCCAACTACTAAGCAATTGAGAATGCGTCCTTTTATGGAGCAGCATGATTTTGATGTAAAATTAAAAAAGATTAGTAAGTTTTTGAGTTCAGGAGATAGAGTAAGAATACAGGTTCGTTTTTTTGGTAGAGAGATAACCAAAAAACAGTTTGGGTTTAATTTAATTAGTAGGGTAATGGAAGAATTGGGAGATAAAGCTAAATTAAATAGTGAACCAAAGATTAAGGGTAAAGTATTAGAGGCATTAATTTTGCCAAAATAAAATGAAAAAACAGAAAACTAAACAAAAGACAAAAAAAGCAGCAGTAAAACGTTTTAAGTTAACCAAAACTGGTAAGTTGCTGCGCCGCAGACAAAATGCTGGTCATCTGAAGACCGGCAAATCAAAGAGCCAAAAAAGAAGAGCTAAAACCTCTACTACTTTAATGGGTAGATTTAAAAGTAAGATTATAAGATTAATAACCGCCTAATATGGTAAGAATAAAAAGAGGAGTCGTATCCAAACGTAAACATAATAAGGTCTTAAAGGCTGTTAAAGGCTTTCGATTAAGTCGCTCAAAACTCATAAAACGTGCACGTGAGGCATTGGTTCGTAGTTTTGAACATGCTTTTCAGGGTCGCAAGGAAAGAAAAAGAGATTTTAGACAGCTCTGGATTACAAGAATTTCAGAAGCAGCAAAAAGAGAAGGAATAAGTTATAGTAAGCTTATAAACCTACTTAAACAGAACAAGATTGAGCTTGATCGTAAAGTACTAGCAGATTTAGTAGTTAACGATCCAGACACCTTTAAACAGATAGTAGCTAAGGTAGCTTTAGTAGGTTCCTAGTTAAATGGATATACTTGAAATAAAGCAGCAAGCAGAACTAGAGCTTGCAAAGATAACCTCTGGTTCACAACTAGAATTATTTCGTGTTAAATACCTTGGAAAACAAGGACTTGTTACTAATCTTCTAAGAAAAATTCCCAAACTAGATATTTTAGAGAGAGGCAAATTTGGAGTGGCGGTTAACGAGTTAAAACAAACTGTTGAAGATGCTGTCAGTAAACATATAAAAATACTAGCTACTATTAAATCTAGTCCAGTAGATTTAAGTGTCAAGACAGAGCAACCCAGGGGAACACTCCATCCAGTTACACAAGCAATTGAGCAGATTACAGATATTTTTTCCCGGATTGGATTCAACAGGGTGGCTTATCCAGAGGTCGACTGGGATTGGTATGCATTTGAGAGCCTTAATATGCCAAAAGGTCACCCAGCGCGAGATGAATGGGAGACATTTTTTGTAGACCATCCGCAGCACTCTAAACTGGGAAAACTCGTGCTTACTCCCCATACCTCAAACGGTCAGGTAAGAGAAATGCAGAGGTTAAAAAAACCACCAATGAGGATGATTAATATTGCTCGCTGCTATCGTAGACAACAAGACTTAACCCATACATTTATGTTTCACCAGTTTGAGGGATTGGTAATAGATACAGACATTAACTTGAGTCATCTTAAGGGGACTTTTGAGTACTTTGCAAAAGAATTCTACGGACCAGATACCAAAATTCGTTTTAGGCCTTTCCATTTTCAGTTTACGGAGCCATCGATGGAGGTCGATTTTAGCTGCGTACATTGTAAGGGTAAAGGCTGTAAATTCTGTAAATCTGGTTGGCATGAAGTGGGAGGGTCTGGGATGATACATCCTAATGTTTTACGAGCTGGAGGAATAGATCCAGACAAATATACTGGTTATGCATTTGGGTGGGGAGTTGAGCGGACCTTATCATTAAGACCAGATGTGCAGATTGACGATATTCGCAAATATTATAACAATGATATTCGCTTTTTAAAGCAATTTTAACAATATGAATGTATTAATCTCAGATAGCTGGTTAAGGGAATATGTAGAAACTAAGGCAACAGCCAATCAGATTGCTGATGCTTTATCCTTGCATGGCGCTAGTGTTGAAAGCATTACCAAGAAGGGTAATGACTACGTCTATGACATCGAGATAACTACCAACAGAATTGACATGGTCTCCATAATTGGTATGGCAAGAGAAGTAGCTGCTTGCCTAAAGCGTGAGGGTTTTAAGGCAACATTTAGACCACTTAATATTAAAAAGCTAGATAAAGTATCCAAAGAATTAGAGGTTGAAATACAAAATGATTCTAAATTATGTAAAAGAGTGCTAGCTGTAGCTTTAGATAATGTTTCCACACATGAGTCACCTAAGTTTATTAAGGATAGATTGGAAGCGTCAGGTGTAAGATCTCTCAACTTACTTATAGATATTACTAATTACATCATGCTTGAAATAGGGCATCCAACTCACGTCTTTGATCTAGACAGAATCAAGGAAGGCAAGATGATAATTCGTGAATCTAGAAAAGGCGAGCAGATTACATCGCTTGAGCATAAAACATATGGGCTGACTGGGGGAGATATAATTATTGAAAATGGAAAAGGAACAATCATTGATCTTCCAGGAATTATAGGCACTAGTAATAGCGTTGTTATAGATGACACCAAGAGAATTCTACTGTTCCTGGAGAATAATGACCAGTTTAAGATGCGCAAATCTTCCATGGAGCTAGATATACATACCATGGCATCGAGCATTAATGAGAAAGGGCCAGACCCTGAATTAGGGTATGTAGCGCTTTTGAGAGGAATTGAGCTATACATAAAATATGCTGGAGCAACACAGATAAGCAAAATTTATGATAATTACCTGCAACCCGCTAAAGCCAAACAGCTAATGCTAAAACATAGCGATCTAGAAAGAATAGCTGGAATAGAACTAAAATGTCCGGAGGTAGTGGAGATATTACAGGATCTAGGTTTTAAAACAGCTGAGAAAACAGGAGAATATAGTGTAATAGTTCCTACCTGGAGACTACAGGATGTAACCATAAAGGAGGACTTAATTGAGGAAATTGTGCGGATGTATGGATATCACAACATTCCATCAATAATTCCGCCGCTTAGAGAACCATCTGACCAACCAGATCTAGATAGATTTTACTGGGAAAGAAAGATTAAGCAGGTACTTTCGCAAAACGGTATGCATGAAGTATATACATACTCCTTAGTACCAGAAACACTTGTTGTAGACTCTTCTCGTGCCTTAAAGATCATCAATCCATTAACAGAGGCCACAGCATTTCTACGCACCAGTCTTATTCCTTCTCTAATTAATGTTGTCAGAGACAATACAAAATACCAAGACAAACTATCTGTGTTTGAGATTGCTAATACCTATATAACCAAAGATAAAGATATCCCCACACAAGAACCGCAACTAGGAATTGTATCCAACGCTCATAACATTACTCAGCTTAAAGAGATGGTCGAGAAGCTGTTTCAGGAACTAGGAATTGAGTATGAGCTAGAGCAAAAGAGCAAAAAGGATCTAAAGGTAGTGTTTACTGTGGGAGGAATAAAAGTTGGAACTGTATATGAGTTTGAAGAGCTTGTGGCAGCTGAGATCGAGCTAAGTTTGTTAAAAGGACACGAAAGGAGATATAAATCGTATGTGCCAATTTCTACATATCCAGTTTTGATAGAAGATATGACCTTCACCTTTCCAGAGAAAACATTGCTTGGTCCTGTGATAAAAGAGATATATCAACAGAGTAAACTAGTAAGTACCGTAGAATTAGTTGGAACTTATGAACAAAATGCAACTTTTAAGATTAGTTATTTGGATAGAGAAAAATCATTAACTTCAGTTGATATTGAGCCAATCAGAAAAAAAATTGACATGGTATTGTCCTCAAACTACTCAGCCAAATTAGTTGCTAAATTAAACACACACTATAAACACACACTAAGTGTGTGTTTAAGGTGTTCAAATAAGGTGCTTAATTTTACTCAATTCTCTCTGATGTTCTGCTCTGTCTAGTGTGAAATCTATCAATTCGCTCTGGGTACTAAAGTTTGACAGTAATCGCTCTTTTGTGATAAATCTGCGTTTAGATAAATTAATATAGTCGCTGAACGAGCACCAGGGGTAATTACGTAGTTCATTTGGTTTTTTAACTAAATAAGAAGTTAGTGGGTTGATATGAATATACCTTGCTACGTGAATAAATTGCTCGTTAGTTTCTATAATAGTTCCTTTAAATGGATTTTGATAAAGTGAACCAGTTCTTTTGCTTTTTATATTAAGGTATTTTGCGTGGCTATTTTGCAGATGCCTAATGAAACTACTTATGCCATTGTTGATATTTTGCCTTACTAATAAATGATAATGATTAGGCATAAGGCAAAATGCATACATGCTAATTCTAGTTCTATTTGAGTCATATAGTGAATCAAGCTCTTTTGTTCTAGATTTATCGGTTAGTCGTAAATAATTGGATAATCTATGTGGAGCGTTATCAAACATATAATACTCCATCGTATCTATGAATAGATTATGTTCGTGATTATTCCTAAAGATGATCTGATTTGCTACACTTCGATTGTAGACATGGTAATACTGCCCTGTAATTAGTGGAGTCTTTCGAAAAGTCATCTATAGACATAATAAACAGTTTCTTTGCTGTAATGCAATACGCAGCATACTAAACACACACTAAGTGTGTGTTTAGTATGTTTATTATTATTTGCTAGGAGACGAGATATTTGTTATAAATTGTTGTATGAAATACAAAGGTTTTACGCTTATTGAGCTCCTGGTTGTGATCTCAATTATTGGATTATTGGCCGCAGCAGGTCTTGCAACCTATACCAGCACAATGAATAGAGCAAGATATGCAAAAGCGAAATCTGAGCTTGATGAGCTAAGAAAAGCGATGATAATGTATAGGCTGGATGTTGGAGAGCTACCTCCGCCTGGTGATAATTGTTCCGCTTGCTCTAATCCACCAAATTCAACCTGGACACTGGCAATTACTTCTTTAATTAATGCTGGTTATCTCTCAGAGAGAATAGATCGGGATCCATGGGAAAATTACTATGGATACGATGATAATGACTGTAATAGTAATCCAGGTGTAAGTTATATATTTACGGCTGGCGCAGATAAAGTAAGCTGGACGGCTGATGATTATCGGATAGATGTTACCAATGGATGTGCATATTAATCACACCTTTATGATGTGATGTGTTAAAGAGTGGGGATGGGGGATTGGGAAGGAGTTGGAGTACTTGTTGGATTACTATCCCAGGGAACTTGTACTCCGATTTTTCGCTCGGATTCGGCTGAATTTCCTTTATCGTTTTCCGCGCGGACCTTTATAGTATAAGCTCCCTGTGATAGGTCTAATTCAATGTCTACTTTATCTGAATTTGCAGTATGTTTACTGGTTCCATCAATAAATACCTCGATCTTTTTAATGGAAGAGCCGGAGACAGCCTGGGCCCGAATATGGATTTTTGTCTCGTCATATTGTTTGTGATCCTCCGGATCTTTAAAGCTGATCACAACAGAGGATTCGTCAGTTGAAGTCGTTTCGGTGGGTGGGTGGTATTTGGAATCTTCTACAGATTCTAGCCACTTATTAATACCAGCTTGCCATCTGTTTATTGTATCTGTGCCAAAAGGGTCCTTTTCCTGTAAAACAATAAAGTCTTTTTCATCGTATTCTCCTTTGGCAATTTCAATACTATTAGCCAGTTTATTTGAGTCTGAACGAGAGACTTTTAGTTTTTGGTAGATCGGCGACACATCACTTGGTTCTGTTCCTTTGACAAAATATTCAAGTCTGGTTGGTTGCCCACCAACTGGTTTTCCACCCGCAAATTTATCTATCTGTATCTGGACTATATTATCCGGAAGATCACCAAAACCACTTGAGCGCGTTGCTAAAGCTGAGCGCATAATACGACTCCAGATTGGGGCGGCCCCTGTAACACCAGAAGCAACAGATTTCATGGGGGAATTATTATTATTGCCAACCCAGACGCCGACTACAATATCTTTAGTGTAGCCAATGGTCCAGTTATCACGAAAATCATTGGTGGTACCAGTTTTAACGGCTACTTTGTGACCAGGAATATTTAGGTAACTATTGGGACCAAAAACTAGTGACCTGGCCTCGTTATCTGAAAGAATATCTGAGATTATATAGGCAACTCCTGGCTCTAACACTTCTTTGCCGCGACTTTGTTTGTGCTCAAAAATTGTTTTACCGTTAGAATTCTCGATCTTAAGAATAGATATAGGCTCGTGACGAACTCCAGAAGCTCCAAACACTCCAAAGGCCGATGTCATATCTATTAAGCGCACTTCGCCCCCTCCAAGAGTTATAGATAGCCCAAATCGGTTAATATTGCTGCGTGTTGGCTCTAATGTTGTAAAGCCCATCTTAAACGCAATTTCCATCATATCCTCAACGCCCACTAGAGCTAAGGTTTTAACTGCCATGGTGTTTATAGAATTGGCTAATCCGTAGCGTAACTGTAGTGGCCCACGATACTTACCATCATAGTTTTCAGGTATATATTCAGGATTTTCTTCGCCACCGGGAAACTCAGTTAATGCGTCAACAAGAACAGTGTCAGCTGCATAGCCCTTAGATAGGGCTGTAGCATAGGTAAATGGTTTAATTGCTGAACCGGGCTGCCTTAAGCCCTGCACAGCAACATTGAACTTGCCCTCAAATGCTTCCTCTTCATCTCCAGTTTCACTATAGTCCTTAGATCCCACCATAGCTAATACTTCTCCTGTTTGAGGATCAATTGCCACTACTGCACCATTTGTTACATTAAAGTTGGTAACTTTAGCTATCTCCTCCAGTACTATTTTTTCTACATCTTCCTGAAGATCTAGATCTAAAGTGGTGGTTACTCTCAAGCCACCTTGCTCAACCTCTGATTCGCCGTATTGATCTACTAACAGCTGTTTTACATACATTACGAAATGAGCCGCTGTTATCTGGGCACTATTTCCGGAGAAGATTACTTTATCTAGTTGAGATAGAGCAACCTTTTCTTCATCTTTAGATATGTACTTATCTTCGCGCATGCGCCGGAGAACATTTTGAGTTCGACTAATGTATGCGGTAGGATTAGGCCCATAAGGAGAATAACGGGTAGGGGATTGTGGTAGGCCGGCAAGTATGGCAGATTCTACCAAGTTAAGCTCTGATACGTCTTTATCAAAGTATGTCTCAGCCGCAGTTTTAGTTCCCCAGGCTGTGCCTCCATAAGGAATGTTGTTTAGATACATCTCAAGAATCTCATCTTTGGTATATTTCCGCTCAATCTGGATTGAAAGAATGAGCTCTTTAACTTTACGAGGTAAAGATTTTTCTGTAGTTAGCAGGGCATTTTTTACTAATTGCTGGGTTAGCGTAGACCCACCTTGAACCTTACCTAGGAATATACTATGAAAAGCTCCTCGCATCATACCTGAAATTGAAAAACCTGAGTGTTTGTAAAAATCTTGATCCTCAATTGCGATAGTTGCTTGTTTGAGATATTCAGGGACTTCATCTAGCTTTAAGGGGACAAGATTTTGTTCAGCGTATATATCATACAGGGGCTCGCCGTCACGTGAGTAGATGATGGTAGAAAGGCCATCAAACTGGCGCACTTTGTCTGGTCTTGGTAAGTCTTTTGAGTACCAGGCAAATAACCCAACGACTACAAGAAACCCTAAGACTATGAGTACAACTAATGCTACAGATAAATTGGCAACCAACTTATCTTTTCTGAATCTAATAGCGCCAAAATTTAGACGAGATCTGCGACGCGACCTTCTTTTCTGACTATAGTCGTAAGCTTTTCTCATTATATACACTTTTTAGTTTATCATAGATGTGTAATTAGCTTATGGAATAATTTTGTGGCTTCAAATCCTAAATAACGCTCTAATAAGAGCTGGGAGGGGAGAGCTGGGTCATCTTTTCTGATTGAAGCATACTGAAAAGTAATGCTAAGAGTTAATTTTTTATTCTGGATTGATTCAGAAGAAAGGCCAGCATAAGAGTCTAAAAACTGTGCGTAGCGCTGATTTAGCTCTTCGAGCTTGAATACTTTCCAAAGAATACTACGCACTTCTACTGCTGTCTGAAAAGTGCTTTTAATATCTAGGATAGATATTAAAATTTCACCCGGAAGACTATATTTTTTGCTAAATTTCTGAATGATTGGGCTTGGATTGTATGGGGTAATATATACGCTATTTTGAAGCATCGCTGCGTTATGTTTTAGAAGAAGTCTCTGGAACATTACACGCTTAGAGTTGGCTTTGGTAGGAATATCGTAGTTAATAAGATAAAGTTTACCTTTCCATGGTTTAGGTTCTACTTCAAGCTGTAGCTTAGTCCGGGCTTTTGTTTTTCCAAGTTTGGTAATAGTAATAGTCCTGTCAGCTGAATTATCTACAAGGCCTTGTTGGATAAGAGAATAGAGAGCGCGGCGTATTTGGGTTTTAGCAAATTTGGTAAGAAGATAGTCTGCTTGGTTAAAATCACACATTCCAGGAATGTGCATCACATTCCTGGAATGTACAAGCTTGTTAATATACAAAAAGTACAGAAGAACATTGGATACTCCGTCTGTAGTACCAAATGTAAGCTCGCGAATTTTGTCTTTTTGCTTAGAGTTGGTTGGCATGGTTCTATTATTACATAGATCTGTTTCATGTGAAACTGGTTTATATAATTATTATTTCTGATATACTATCAAGATATGGACAAAATAGATGAGCTTTTAACTAGAGGAGTAGACACCATCTACCCATCTAAGGAGGAGCTTGAGAAAGTCTTAAGATCTGGTAAAAAAATACGAATATATCAGGGTTTTGATCCAACTGGTACACAGCTACACATTGGGCATGCTGTGGCACTAATGAAGTTGAGAAATTTCCAGGAATTGGGCCACAAAGTAATATTTTTAATTGGTGATTTTACTGCGATGATTGGTGACCCATCTGGAAAAATAAAAGGTGCACGTAAAATGATAAGCCGGGAGGAAGTGTTAAAAAATGCTGAAACATACGAGACACAGGCATCTAGAATATTAAGATTTAGCGGTAAAAACAAGGTTAAGGTTAAATTTAATAGTCAGTGGCTTGGAAAGATGTCAGCAATAGAATTTCTAAGAATGTCAGATTATCTTACTTTTGCGCAAATTATTAAGCGTGATTTATTTAGAAAAAGAGAGCAAGAAGGTCAAGATATATATGCAAATGAATTTATGTATCCAATATTACAAGGGTATGACTCGGTAGCAATGGATGTTGATGCAGAAATTGGAGGTACAGATCAGATGTTTAACATGCTTGTTGGTCGTGATTTACTAAAGAGAATGAAGAAAAAAGAAAAGTTTGTAATTACGGTTCCGTTACTCACTGATACCCAAGGCAATAAGATCGGCAAATCGGAGGGAAATGTGATCGGAATTACAGATACACCCGAGGATCTGTATGGCAAGATAATGAGCCTGCCAGACTCTGCAATTATTCCCTGTTTTGAATTAATAACTAATCTCACAATGACTGAAGTTGAGAAGATAAAAAATGAACTCAAGACTGATTCTGCCAATCCAATGGAATATAAAAAGCGCCTAGCTCGTCAGATAGTAGAGCAATATAACAATGCTGACGCAGCTACAGCTGCCCAGAGATTTTTTGAAGCTAAATATCAGGAGGGAAACAAAAACGAAGCAGCAGAGGAAATTTCAATTAAAAAACCTATGGGATTGGTTGCTCTAATTAGTAAGCTAGATGATAATCGCTCGAGTAGTGACATTAAAAGATTGATAAAGCAAGGTGGTATAAAAATTAATGGAAAAAAGAATGTCGATATGGCATATAGCTATGAACCCAAAGATGATGATATAATAGAGATAGGTAAGCATAGGGTATTTAGGGTAAAGAGCAAATAGCATGGACTATATTCGTAAACATCGTCGCGTTTTTCAGGTGGTGTTTGTGATAGCAACCCTAGCATTACTTATAACATCATTTGCCCCATTGTTTATCTTAGGATTTTAAAATGGCAGTACCAAAACAACGCACATCAACCCAAAGAAAGGGTAAAAGAAGAGCAGGTCAACCAGGTGTTAAAGCAACACAGTTGGTGAAGTGTAAGAACTGTGATGAGCTAAAAACACCGCATACAATTTGTAAGAGCTGTGGAACCTATCGCGGACGAGAGTATAAGTAACGGTGAAAACAGAAAAAGACCCCAGACATATTCAGAGGAGAAGAATTGTGCAGGACCTGTTTGCTTATAGTTTTAAGAAACAGAGATTGCTAGATACAAAGTCTAAAGATATAATTGCGCAGCTATCTGAAATAGATATAAATATATCCAAAGCAGCACCAGCATGGCCAATCAATAAGATTTCTAAAATAGATCTAGCTATACTTAGACTAGCAGTCTATGAACTATTACTGGAAAAGTCCGCGCCATCAAAGGTTATAATTGACGAAGCTATTGAACTGGCTAAGGAATTTGGCGGTGACTCGTCACCAGCTTTCGTGAACGGAGTTTTAGGTAAGATAATAACTATAAATGAAAACACTAATAACTAAGCTTGGGGTAGATTTTCAGAATGAAGAGCTTTTGGATAAGGCGTTAACGCATCGTTCCTACCTAAATGAGTCTGACGCACTAGAATCTAATGAGCGAATGGAGTTTTTAGGAGATGCGGTTTTAGAGCTAGTTGTCTCTGAATACCTCTTTATTAACTATCCTGCTGAACATGAAGGTATACTGACCAACTACCGCTCCGCATTAGTGAAAACCGAGAGCTTAGCTGAGACTGCTCGCAAATTAGATCTGGGCGATAAACTAAAGATGAGCAAAGGTGAAGAACAAAATGGCGGTAGAGATAACACGTCGCTTTTAGCAAATACTTTTGAAGCTGTTATTGGAGCAATTTACCTTGATCAAGGAGTACCTGCTGTGAAAAAGGTACTGCATATATATCTATTACCTGAACTAGACGAGATTATCCGCTCAAAAGCATATATAGACTTTAAGAGCAAACTACAGGCAATAGTCCAAGAACGACTGAAAGTTACACCTACTTATAAGGTAACAAAAGAGAAAGGCCCTGATCATGAAAAACACTTTTACGTTACCTGCAATGCAGGTAAACGAGTATTGGGCAAAGGAGAGGGGAAGAGTAAGCAGGGTGCTGAGCAAGCCTCCGCAGAGGCAGCGCTAAATTTATGGTAGAATATCCATTATGGCAGTTAAGATAAGATTAGCGCGATTTGGTAAAAAAAATAACCCCCATTATAGGGTGGCGGTGGCTGATTCCAGAAATAAACGGGATGGCAAAGTGATTGAGTATATTGGCACTTATGATCCATCTAATAAGAAAGATGGCTTTAAGGTTAACATAGAGAAATTTGAGTACTGGGTTTTACAAGGAGCACAAGCCTCAGATACGGTGTCTAATCTTGTAAAGAAAGCAAAATGAAACAATTAACTCAGTACATCTTAGAAAATATAACTAGACATCCAGACGATGTTTCGATACAGGAAGAAAAGGAAGATCAGAAGATTAATCTTTCTGTAAGCTTAAATGAAGAAGATGTTCCAAAGGTGATAGGTAAAGAAGGAAAAGTTATTCGTTCTATAAGAAACATTGTTAAAACTTCAGCACGCAAAAAAGACCTCTGGGTTAATCTTACAATCGACGCTTAATCTACCAATAGACGCTTAAAGGGAAAAGGGGTTTTCTCGAGCAGTAAATTCCGGAGCAGTATCTTGTGGCTTGGTCCATTGTATTAATTGAATTTCTGCCAATAACTCCTTTTGAGCAACAGATAATTGAGGTAGTTTATCTATAATTGTGCCGATTGATTCAGGAAAAGGTTCAGACACATTAATTAAACTTATACTCTCTGTAAGTACTGCTGAAAGTGATGATTCCTTACTTGTGAAGTCTAAATTTAGCGAATCAATAGAAAGTACTCTTCCAGAATCTATTAGATTCTTATTAAAATTAAATAGTTCTTCTCTAGTTCCTTTAATATCAAGATCAAGAGGTAGCTCGCCTGAGCCACCAAGCTCGCTCTGAGCAACTTGAAAATCACCAAGAGACACATTGGTCTCTTGGGCGCGGGCACTAAAATATCCCATAATCTCGAATACCTCATTTTCAGCTGGTAGGAACTGTTGAGACCTCTCGATAGCATCGCGTAGATCATTTTGATCAAGAGTAGTTAAAATAGCCAGCTTATTCTCCAGAATGCTGACCTGTTCTTCATTTTGGGAAATTTTGCTCCAGCTATCCTTAATGGCTATGGCATTTGGGTAAACAAATATGGCAAAAATCGCCAATATAACTATAATAACTGTGACAAGTAGCATCACAATGCCATATGCCTTGAGATCATCTAAACTAAATTCCTGCTTATTTTTTTGTTCCATTTGTATAACTCACAGTTAATTTAAGAATATGATTACCATTGTCATCAATGTCTGTGCTATCCGCGATGATCTTGGAATCTACCTCGAGGTTTGCTACAACCTTGTTTAAAGCCTGTAAAACAAGCTTAACATCTTTTGCGCGTCCAGTATTAATGCCAAATTGAAATTGGCCTTCCGAAATACTTAAGTCTGTTACCTCACCATAAGGTGAAAGAGCAGTGTGTAATATTTCAGGTAACTGCGTAATAAAACCTTGCTTCTGTCGATACTTAAGAATTGTTTCAAGTCTGGATGTGAGAGTTAGGTATAGTCCCTCTGTCTGTTTTAGGACTTCAATCTCTGTGCTTAGCTCAACAATTTTAGCTTCCTGTTTTTCTACAGAAACTACTATGGTCTTTTTAAGAACAAGCATGGTGCCAAGCGTTACAATCAAAAGAGCAGTAAGCACGATGAGCACCATAAATATGCGCCTCTGGAGACCGTCCAGCTGGGGCTTATTCTTTTTCTTTTTTTGTAAATTTACTGTCTGAGATGGCATTTTTTTTATTAAATCATGGCTAGACCTACTGCTGCTGTAAATGCAGATGCCGATGCTGATGGAGCATCTACGCCTTTGGTGAAGCTTAACCCGGCAAAAGGATCTCCTCGCTGTACTTCAACGCCAAATTGCTCAGCTATTAGCTTTACAATTCCAGGCATCAATGCTCCTTCACCAGTTAAAAAGACAAGTTTGACTTGATGATTTGGATACTGATCGTGGAAATATATAAAGCCGTTATTTAACTCGCGCACAAACTGATCTATAAGTGGTTTTATGGCATTGTACACTTTTCCATCTAGCTGGCTAGGATCTACTCCATATGTAACCTTATACCTATCAGCTTGCTGGGGATTTAGATTAAATTCCTGACTTATTGCACGAGTAATCGCGCGCCCTCCAGTACTAATGGAGTTGGTAAAAAGAATATTAGAATTAGTAAAGAAGGCAAAGTCTGAAGAATACTCACCAAGCTCAATAACCGCAGATACATAGTCATCTGGTGTATTTCTAGATAAAGCACGAATTGAACTTAAAATTCGAGTTTCAACGTGTTGAGGATTTAATCCCGCTGCTTTTATTAATTCGTTATACTTGTCTATCAAGTTCAGAGGCGCAGCTGAAATTAAAACCCGCATTGAGTTATTAGCCGAGTCTTTATTGAGAATATTATAGCCAAAACTAACATCCTCTAAAGGCAAGGGGACGTACTGCTCAGCTTGCCATTTCATAGCTGAATCCATCTCTTTTTGAGATAAAAGTGGCGTCGTTATTACCTGAGTAAAGGCCTGCGACTCGGGTAGGGCAGTGTTAATGTTTTTACTACTCACTCGAACTTCTTTAAGAAGCTGTTTAATACGACTTGCAGTTTCTTTAATATCATCCTTAGAATCTATTACTGGTTGGGAAATAGGGGAGGAAATCGCTCCATATGTAATAACCTTCCAGCTTTTTTTTACTGATTCCAGTTCCACAACTCGGATATATTTAGCGTCTATGTCTATACCTATTGATCTTCCCATGGCTATTTTGTGAGTGCCTCTTCTGAATAGATTACAGTGTCAAAAATTTCTGGTGGCGCTGGAAATGAAATGAACTGAATTAGTTTAGTCTGCTGACCACCATCAGTAGTCCCCAGTGATATATGCTCCTCGCCCTGAAGCGGAAGACTATCATCAACGGGAGCTATTCCTAGTCTGGTAGTTCCACTATTTTCAACAATTGGTCTTAGTTTAAGCATTAATGGAACATAAGTTCCTGAAGTATTATATTGTGTAAGAGGATTTGACTTCATTGTAGTTAAATTTACAGTTGTTCTGTGAGTAAATGAGTCTGAGCCACAAGCCACAACTCCTGAAGCAAGCTGAGGAATATTTATGGCTCCTTCAACAAGCGTGCTGCCCGAGGGATTATATACTTCACGAGCCAAGTAATATGTTCCGGCGTTGTTTTTGTAGTAAAACGTTACTTCAAAAGCTGACAGCTCGCCGCCATCTTCTCCCCAGCATAATTCAATAGTACTACCAAAATACTTATCTGTAGCGCTTTGAGTTCTATAGTCATTGAGCCAAACGGTAATTGGCTGATTACTATACAGTTCTCCTGGAAATATATAAGAAGATGTGGTTCCACCTACCTCAACTATATCTACATTGTACTTAGCATCTCTACCACCTGATCCAACTGTGCCAGTGGGTAATGGGCCAAAGATTCCCAACTGCTGCGCGGCAGCTTCTAATCCTGCTTCTGCCGCTGAAAAAGCACGTGAGCTTTCCTCAATTTCAGTAGCTATATTACTATCGTCTGTGGTACGGGAAGCAAGAGATAGTCCTAGAGTTAGCCCAATAGCAGACACCAATAACACCACAATAAGTACTTGGCCTTTTTCTTTAATTGCAGGGCAGTGCTTCATGTCTATAAGTATAATGAAAAATAAGGTGAACTGTCAACTAGAATTAATGTAACCATTCACGATTTGACAAAGGGTTCAAAGCCAAGCTCTATACTTTATCTGTCATCCCCAACCCGCTTCGACCGCGAAGCGAGGCGAGCTTGATTGGGGGATCCATCTTTCTGGATTCCCGCCTGCGCGGGAATGACAAGAAAAAGTCAGGGATGACAAGAGGTAAATCCAGGAATGTCAACGTAGTACATTCCAGGAATGGGTTTTATGTTAAATTGGGATTTTAGCTTTCATGCTATCATCTACTTATGAAAACAAAGCAAATCTATTATACAGAGCCGTACAGGAAAACATTAACTTGTAATGTTATTGACGTTAAGATGGGAGACAATCTCACAGATGTAGTTCTTGATCAAACTATTTTTTATCCAGAGGGAGGAGGACAGCCATCAGACAAAGGCTTATTAGGTGAGGCAAAAGTAGTATATGTACGTCTTATAGACGGAGAGATAGTACATCAAATAAAAGGTCGTATAGAAAAAGATCAGAAGGTTCAAGCTAATATAAATTGGGACAGAAGATATAAATATATGAAACGCCACACAGCCGGACATGTGCTTCACGATGTACTAATGACAATGACCAATAAAATAATCCCAATACGCGGAGGGCATGGAAATAAGGCATTTTTAGAATATCAAGGAGTGGTTAACTCAGATATTAAGTCCGAATTAGAAGCAGAAATAAATAGAGTTATACAACAAGACTTATCAGTAATAACAAGCGAAACAACACAGGAAGAGCTAATAAGAGATTGTAAATTTGTTCTTCTGAATTTGCCAAAAAGTAAAAAATTGCGAATGATCAAAATAGGGGAATTTCCTCCAATGCCAGACGGTGGGATACACGTCAAGTCTACCAAAGAGATTGGACAGATCTGGATTTCTAGTATTTCAGCACAAGAAAACAAGACAACTATTCGTTACGGTGTTACATCTAACCCGGAGAAATAAAAAAAATCCCGAGGTGTCAACCTAACCCACTCCAGGAGTGGGTTACTAGGATTAATAATTGCGAAGGGTGACAGTTGAAGAAAAGTCTAGTGTTGAACTTGTTTGTATATCCTGCAGAGAGTAGTTGACAACTACTCTTGGAGGAGATCCTGGGGTCTGATTGCAGGTAAAACTGCAGCTTATCATGCTTATGTTACCCGCTACTATAGTACTTTCAACCCCATCAACGCTCACTTTAATAGTTGAACTGTCACAGGAGATAGTCACTGGAACTGTAGCTCCAGATGAAGCGGGAACACTGGGGTCGCGACTACTAAAACTAATGCTGGTTGCTGTAATGGGAGGATTACAATTGGATGGGTCGGTTATCTTTCGGGCGTTTCTTAATCTTTTGGAGATATTCAGCATTGCATTGTCTCCAGATTGTCTTAATTCGATTAATGATTGAGTAGTTTGCGCACCCTTAAGATTTGCAAAAAAGATACGTGAGATAGCTACAGATAGCCCACCAAGAATGGCAACTACAACTACAAGTTCGATGAGTGTAAATGCTTTATTTCTCATAAATTAACGATAAATGGCCTCTCCTGGCTGACTTAATGCCATCTCTAATATTACACTATCCGACTTTCCACCAAACGCCCAGTTGACTGTTACCTCAATATTGGCCACAGTACCGTTTATAGCACAGACTGCGTCACTGCTATATGGATTTTCATCATTAACCATTGCCGCCCAGGTGCGAGCCTGACTACTACATCCTGTTGTAAAATCTGTCCAGTTTAATTGATCTCGCTTAGAACGGATATTTTCTAACCCTTGCTGGGCAATGGTAGTTGCACGTGTACGTAGGCGAGATTTTTGAACTGTAGCTAAACTCGCAACTGAAAGAGAAACCAGGGTTACTAGGATTAGAGCGAGCATGCCTGTAACGAGGACAAGTTCAATAAGAGCCTGACCGTTTTGTCTAGTATGGTTCTTCATTAATAAGGACAAGCTGCAGCTGTCAACTCTATACCTCCACCAGTTGTGACAGATACTATTGCATTTTTTATGCTGCTATCTTGTGCATGAGCAATACAAATTGTGTAATTGTTATTACTATTACCATATGGAGAGAGAAAGGTAAGATCAAAATTAGTTGAGAGCTCTATGCGACTATCAAATTCATAGCTTTTTTGTAGCGTTTCAACTCCATCTGAGCATATTGCGGATACCGTATAAGTATTAGTTGATGCAACCCCATTAACACGATAGCCAACTAGAGAGTCACTAGCACCACAGGTCGCGGATGGTTTGTAACCAGTATTAGCGTCGCTTTGGGCTTTTCTGAGTATGGAAACAAAATCTTTGCCCTGTTCTTGAACAACCTGCTTTTTAATAAAAGCGCCGTAGTTAGCTAACCCCTGCCATGTCAGAATGGACATAATTCCTATTACAATTATTAGCTCAATAAGAGTGAAACCTGTGAGCTTCATGGGTTTTGTACTCCGTAACAAACATCGTCTGTGGTAAAGTCAGGGTCACACTCATCTGCTTCCCAGTTTGGTAGATTTTGACATTCACTACCACCATTAGAAGATGCATCTTCCATGATTGCTGTGAGAATATATCCTTGTCCGCTAGAGTTTGAGCGGTAATTATATCTGTATTTTGTCGGTTCTATGCAGGGTTCAATTTCTGATCCTGAATTTCGAGAATCAACTGGTATCTGGCTTGCAAAGTCTGGGACAAGATCAAGCGCGGCTACCCAGTCCGCAACCACTCCCGAACCTTCCCAGCTGCTTACTGGATATGTCCCATTATCGGATCTATAAAGCTCCAGAGCTTGTCTTATCACCTCAAGATCAACCATGCGACGGGAGTCCCTGGCTTTTTTGCCATAACTGGTGTAAGTGGCAAGACCAACACTAGACAATATAGCTATTATAGAAATAACCACCATTAATTCTATTAATGTAAATCCCTTTTTCATAGCTACTTATTACTGGCGATTATTACGCACGTAGTCGGTTGCTGATCCCTCAAGATCTGCTGATACAGTAAATGAGTCAGTTGCAAGAGTTATTGTGTAAACGTATGTACCAGAATTTGTTGGGTCTACTGGAATTCCTCCAGCAAACATTGCTGTACAAAGAGCAGTTGGATACGCAAATTTAGTACTACTACAAGTAGTATTGTCATATGCTAACTCAAGAGCGTCAGCGATTGCAATTATATCTGCTTGGCGTTTGGCGTCTCTAGCTCGCTTTTGTGATTGAGTATAAGTTGCCAGACCAGCTGCTGCTAATAATCCAATAATTGAGATTACGACCAATAATTCTATTAATGTAAATCCTTTTTGTCTTTTCATAATCTCACCCCCTTACCCACACACCCGGTGTGTGGATGATTTTAGAAAAATATATTCCAGATATAGTCTGAGTAATAAAGACTAATAACTGTTCCTAAGATAAGAAACGGGCCAAATGGAATAATCTGGCCAAACTTTTTTTTCTTACTTAATAATAGTATGACGCTTATAAAAGCCCCTGTCAAGAAAGCAATATAAAGAGCGACTATAGTTCCCGGGTGTCCTAAGAGAATCCCCAGAAATAATCCATACATGACATCACCCCAGCCCATACCTTTCCCGCGACTAATTACAATAAGCATAACAAAAAATACCGCTGCCAATACTGCTGAGATTATATGAGTTATAAGCTGAGATGGTTCATATACTAATAGAGCAATAGCCGACACGCCTAAGAGGGGATACATTAGTTTATCTGGTAAAAGATAATATTTAAGATCTGTCATAAATAGAGCTATTAGAAGAGAAAAAAGAATTATTGTGAAAGAAACTGAGTAGATAGGGAAGTAGTAACTAAGCACAAAGACAAGTCCTGTGATTGCTTCAATTACTGGGTATTGAATAGATATGGGAGCTTTGCAGTATCTGCATTTTGCTCCCAGAAGTACCCAAGAGAGAATAGGTATAAGGTCATACCAGGAAAGCGTATGCTTACAGCGATCACAGTGGGATCTGTCAATGAATAGAGGTAAACCCGCAGGAATACGGTCTATAAGGACATTTAAAAAACTGCCAATTGCAGTTCCTAGTAAAAATAAGATTATTAACATAATTTTATTGTAGCATTATTGCGAACGAAGTTTATAGATCTCAAAAGCTATCTCACCACTTTTCAATCTTATGTTATCTACTAATTTCCACTTTTTCCAGTCTATATTAGCTCGCGACCTTTCGGAAATAGAGACGAATACTAAGCTGTTTTCCATATCTATCTGTGATCCATCGTGCAATTTTAGTTTTTCCTTTTTTGGAATACCTGATATTTCGAGAAAGTAAAACTTATCAAAACGCTCAATGGTCAACCAACCAATTTGGTCTTTATCCTTGTATGCAAATAAGTCTTTGTTATTCTGGTATTTTTCTGGATCCCATCCCAGATAAAATAAAATAAACTCGTGTGGTGAGCCATACTCAGTGGAAATAATAAATTTATCATAACTATCATAATTTTGTTTTACATAATCTGCTACCTGTTTATATGGGTACTGCCAGTTTTGAGAGCAACATTTTGGATAGATCATAAAATACGTATACATATAACTTGCGGAAAGACTGGTTGTTATTGCTAAATATAAGAACCCTACTAAATAACCCGTTTTAAAATTACTTGTAAGACCGTGTAGGTTAATAATATTTACGAGCTTACTGCTGTTTCTAGATAGGTAAACGACTGTCGCTAATAAAAAGGCGGTTATAAATAACATCTGTCGTGGAGTAACTACATGGCTTGCAACCATAGCGATAACAAATAGGAAGTAGTAAATAGTATATTTTATTATGCCCGTTGATACTTTTTTTTGTGAACTAGAGATTTTTATTAGATTAAGTTGATGTGAGACCTCCACAACTCCATATGCCACTGTCATCAATAGAATAGGCAGCATGGTTGTAGCTCTCATCATATGGGGAGAATCATTCGTTAGGCTTGATGGAATAACCGCTAATATAATCCAGCCAATTATTAACCACGAATACTGCTTACTCTTATAATGCATAAAAAGGTAGAATAATCCGAAATATAAAAAAATATAATCAAGGTAGTAGATTAGCCCGTATACTGGGAAAACTAGATGATTTTGAGCAACTATACCAGTTAATAAAAACCCCACTGAAAAATGCTGGAACATTTTTTTGATAACTGCTCCGCCAATATACGCATATTGTAAAAATCCATAATCTCCAATTGATTCCACTGATTCAGCGCCCAGATGACCTTGTTGCTTTAATCGAACAAACATCTCGCCTGAGTTAATCTCTGGGATAAGAGGGAGGAAAAAAATTAGACCAACTAATATTGTACAAGTAACGGATATTTTGTTTTCTATTGCCTTCTTTAATACCTTTTTTCGGTATATATAAAAGAATAGAATTAGAAATAATGGGATAAATCCTCTTTCGGAGTTATATGTCCAGATAGACAATCCAAAAAACATAGCAGAAATAATCCAGTTATTAGTTACCTTAAGTCCGCGCAGTAAAAAGTAAGCCCCAGCTGTGTGAAAAAAAAGCGCAAGATTTGCCTCAAAGGCTGCTCTGGATATAAACATCGTCCAGGGCTCTAGAACTACTAGTCCTGCGCTTAGTAAGGATATATAGTTTCTAAACCGAGACCCTATAAATATCTCTTTTGCAAGTAAATACGTAAATAACACCAATAGAATACCCGCAATAATAGAAGGCAACCTCACCGCTAGGCTGGTTAATCCTAAGGTATGAATAAATGGCAGTAGTAGATAAATATATCCGGGAAGCTTATTTTCACCAAAAGCCTTAAAAAGTAATGGAAGTTTTTGACCCCACTCATCATTCCCGGTTTGTAAAATTGAGTAAGCGTTGTATCCATGTGACACCTCGTCCCAGTTTAACGATGGGGGATTACTTGAAACATGATAAGTTCTGGATACTAAAACTAGAGCTGTGATAATAATGAAGCTTATATTTTTCTTTGTGAACATAAGAGCATCTCAAGAATCACGGGATTCTCGAGATTTAATGAAATAACTACACTAGTTTACCTCATTTAATTACTCTGGTACACATACGTGTGTAGATCCTGATGCTCCACTGGCAGTCTTAGATGCTTGTGATTGGAATGTCTCTGATTCAGGTACGAAACAGATGTGCACCAAATCATCAGTATCTTTGCTTATAGCAAGCGCGTTTGTTCCAGAAGACATAACAATGCCCCTGCTAAAGAACTCTGGTTTGAGCTCTTTACTTGTGGTGGTTAGTGCAGTTTTTAGATCTGCATCTGTCATTGTAGTTGGTACTGTACCTGTTCCACATGTCTTTGTAGCAACTACATAATCCCAGGGATAACATAGGAAAGTTGCTTGAAATCTCTCAATAGCATTGAGCATTTCTGATGCTGCTGTTTTACGTGAAGTATCATTAGCTTTTCTTGTTTGCTCAACTGGATTAATTGCTGAAATTAATGCTACTGCCAAAACACCGATAAGAGCAATAACTATAAGCAATTCGATTAATGTAAAACCTTTTTTAATTATATTCATAAATATTCACCTCCTTTATTTCAGATTACTTAAGGCAAGACCTTCCATTTCATGAAAGGTCTTGCCTTGTTTATTTGATAGCATCGGTAAGATTATAGATAGGCATAATGATTGCCAACACAAGAAATCCTACGCCTACGCCTAATACAATCATGATAAGGGGTTCTATGGCAGTTGTCAATGCGCGAACAGACTCATTAGACTTGGTTTCAAAAAAATTAGCTAGTCTTTGCAAGGTTTCATCGAGTTTGCCTGTTTCCTCACCAATTGTAATCATTTCCGCAAATATCGGAGGAAAGTTTCTGTTACTTGCAATTGTGATTCCCAGTGGATATCCCTTTTCTACTGCTGAACGAGCTTGGTCAAGACCTTTTTTGTAAATAACGTTATCTACTGCCTCGGCTACTATCTCTAGTGCTTTATTGATTGCTAGTCCTGCGCCAGCCAGTATGCCAAGGGTTCTGGCGGTTTCAATTAAGATAATTTCTTGTTGGAGAGGTCCAATAAGTGGAATTCTTATTTTCAGAGTGTCCCATATTTTTCGCCCAGATGTGGTCTTTTTCCATTGCGTGAAACCAAAATATAATCCACTAACGCCCAAAAGGATTAAGTACCAATAATTTGCAAAAACGTCTGACACCTTAATCAAAATTTTAGTTGCTATTGGCAAGTCTACTTCAAATTCTGTATATAAGTTGGTGAGCTTTGGAACAACAAAAGACATCATAATAAAACCAACTATTGCCATACCAATGATCACGATAGTAGGATAAATCATCGCCCCCTTAACCTTGTTTTGAAATTCTCGATTTTTTTCAAGATTATCTGCTAGTCGATTTAACACATTGTCTAGAGTACCAGATGCCTCGCCAGACTGGATTAGGGCTATATATGTTCGCGTGAAGTGACTGGCGTTTTTTTCAAGTGCATCTGCGAGGGGAGTACCGCCTTGTACATCAGAAAGAATATTGTTTAACAAGTGATTCATCTGCTCACTTTTACTTTGAGTAGCCAAAATTTCTAGCGATTTTGTTAGTGGTAAACCTGCGTCGATCATTGTAGCTAATTGGCGGGTAAAATCGGTAACGTCCGAACTTGAAACACGACCAATTAATCTAGCTATGGGTATTTCACGTCTGATTTTTTCATCTATAGAAAGTACAAAGTATTTTTTTGAACGTAAGGTTTGTGAAGCAGTTTGAGCTGATGTGGCCTCTACTAAACCCGTGACCTTGTTGGAATCTTTGTCTATAGCCTTGTACTTATATTGTGGCATTATTTACGTTTTAACTGACGCATGAGCTCATCCGGTCTGTACGCCCAGTCTTTGGCCACTTCGAGAGAAATGGTTCCGTTGTTCACAAGGTTTGCCAGCGAGATTTCCAACAGATGCATACCAACTTCAGCTGATGTCTGAATTATGTTATCTATCTGATGCGTTTTACCATCTCGAATAGCGGTTCGCACAGCTGTAGTTGCAAGTAGTATTTCCGTAGCTGGGACACGGCCACCTTGAGTAGCAAGTACAAGACGCTGAGAGACAATTCCTTCTAAGATATCTGCTAATTGAGCTCGAGCCTGGTTCTGCTGGCTCGGAGGAAACACGTCAACCACGCGCTCAATTGATTGTGCGGCAGTATTGGTATGTAAGGTAGCAAAAACAAGATGTCCAGTTTCGGCAAGAGTAATCGTGGCTTGTATGGTTTCAAGATCTCTCATTTCTCCTACAAGTACTACATCAGGATCTTCACGAAGGGCTGCCCTAAGAGCAAAGCGCCATGAGCTGGTGTCTGTATGAAGCTCTCGTTGAGAGACGATAGATTTACCTTTGGGAAAAACGTACTCAATAGGGTCTTCAATGGTGATAATATGCTGAGATTTTTCCATATTGATGGAGTTTATCAGGGCTGCTTGAGTTGTTGTTTTGCCGTGTCCAGTTGGCCCAGTCATAAGGACAAGGCCTTGGCGCAGTTTCGTAAACTCGTGGAGCAATTTGGGTAAACCTAGCTCATCAATTGTGCGAATCTGTTGGGGAATAAGCCTGAATGCAGCCGATGGGGTGGAGCGTTGGTAATACAAATTTACGCGGTAAAAAGCACTATCTGATGCAATGGATAAATCTAGTTCTTTATTGGCATAAAAAAACTTTAACTGGATTTGGGTTGTAACTGAAGCAATGAGTTGATCTATGTCTTCTTTAATCAGATTATTGTAATTAGGAATAGCTATAAGTTCGCCGTTAACACGAACCATAGGTGGGTAACTCACTATCAAATGTAGATCTGATGCTCCGCGTTTTTCAGTAATGGTGAGTAGTTCTTTGATAGTCATATTTATTTTGTATTCTCGTTTAAAGGCTAAGCCTTTCATTACATGAAGGGCTTAGCCTTGACTCGCTTAGTCTTGGGCAACTCGCAGTACTTCTTCGATACTGGTTATGCCTTCAACAGCTTTAAGATAACCGTCTTGTTTCATGGTTATCATTCCTTCTTCAACTGCTTGAGCTTCAATTTTT
The DNA here is from genome assembly GCA_002788855.1 of Candidatus Roizmanbacteria bacterium CG_4_9_14_0_2_um_filter_38_17. Lineage (NCBI taxonomy): Bacteria > Candidatus Roizmaniibacteriota > Candidatus Roizmanbacteria bacterium CG_4_9_14_0_2_um_filter_38_17. Next base: position 42,114 of record PFSB01000026.1, read on the forward strand.
TGGGAAGTCTGATGCTCAACAACCATATTGGCTATTTTGTCAGATACTGGCAAGACCTCATAAATTCCAACTCTACCTAGATAGCCGCTTTGATCACACTGTTTACAGCCCTTCCCTCGTTTTAATTTAACACTATTGCTATCTGGAAGTAAAGAACCCAGAGCTTCTTTAATATCCCGTAAGACCTCCTCAGGGGGGTTGTATCCTTCTGCACAGGTTGAACAGAGTCGACGCACAATTCGTTGCCCCACAATACAGTTTACTGATGAGGATAGTAAAAAACTCTCTGCTCCCATATCTAAAGCTCGGGGAATCGCCCCAGCAGCTGTATTGGTATGAATTGTGGAAAAGACCAAATGACCAGTGAGGGCCGCTTGCACTGCAAGTTGAACAGTTTCGCTATCACGAATCTCTCCAACAAGGATAATATTTGGATCTTGCCTTAAAAAAGAGCGCAAACCAGAGGCAAAGGTCAAACCCGCTTGAGGGTTAATCTGAACCTGATTAATACCAGATATCTGGTATTCAACTGGGTCTTCTAGTGTCATAATATTAACCTTGGATGTATTAAGTTTGCTCAACACTGAATACAACGTGGTTGTTTTACCAGAACCGGTGGGACCTGTAACTAGGATAATTCCGTATGGGCGTAAGATATTTGCCTCCAAATTCTTAAGAGCACTACCACGCAGTCCAAGTTCAGTTAATGCAGGTACTCCACCGCTTTTTTTAAGCAAACGCATAACGACTTTCTCGCCATTAACTGTGGGAAGTGTGGAGACACGAAGGTCGACCTCTTTATCACCAGTTTTAAAGTTAAAACGTCCATCCTGAGGAATACGCCGTTCATCTATCTTCATAGCAGACAGGATTTTTATACGGGACACTAGAGCTGAGTGAACACTTTTTGGAAGAATAAGTCTCTCGTGCAAAATTCCGTCAATACGATAGCGAATGCGTGTACGGTCTTCTAGTGGTTCCACATGGACATCTGAAGCCCGAGCTTGCACTGCATACTCAAGTAAAGTAGTAACAATTTTTGAAATAGGAGCCTGCCTGATCATTTCCTGAGCTGTGTCTTTTGTGGTTTTACCTTCTTCTTCGGGTAAAGCAGATTCCTTAACCGCGGCTATAATTTCAGAGGAGATGCCTTGGGTGTAGTATTGGTCTATTGCTGTTTTAATATCTGTGCTAGTAGAGAAAAAAGGGGCGATAGACATTCCTGTTTTTTTCTCTATAAAATCTATAACCTGAATATTGAATGGGTCCTGCATAGATACAGATAGTAAGTTTCTGTCTTTATCTAGTCTTAGTGGAAAAACGTTATAACGTCTGGCGACCACTTCAGGAACATATTGGATAACTTCAGGCGAGATGGAGGCACGGTCTAACTTAATAAATGGTATACTGGATAGTTCGGCCCTGGCTTGAGTAATAGTATCCTCATTAACTATTTTTTTATCCAGCAAGAGCTGTTGAATGGGAATGCCTGTGTTTAAATATTCCAGCTTTATCTTCTCAGATAGATCTGGAGGTATCTTGTGCGCAGCTGTTAAATTTTCCAGTAACGCGGTGCCAGTATCCATTTGGGCATACATGATATTATTGTACCATTAATCATGCAAAGTATACTATTTATAGGTTCGGATGTTGGAGCTAGAAATTATAAACTTGACGCATGGGTAGCAGAGAAGGGGATTCGGGTAAGCGACGTCTATAGGATAGCTAATAATGATAGTGTAAAGATAAGCCAAATCCGTTCCTTAACAAGCTATTTATATAAAAAACCTCTCAGTAGCACTCATCGGGTAGCAGTTGTGTATGAAGCAGAAAAATTAACAATACCCGCTCAGAACGCATTTCTAAAACTATTGGAAGAGCCACCAAAAACAGCATATATCCTCTTAGGAGCAAGAAATAAGCTAGCACTATTGCCGACTATTGTCTCCAGATGCTTAGTAATAAATACACCCATCACTAAGCATGTATTAAAGTGTAAGGATGAGATAGAGAAATTGCTGGAAAATATGGAAATAAAGGCCATCTTTGAAAATGCAGAAAGCTTTGGAAAGAATAAGGAAACAGCAGAGGAGTATCTACATGAACTACTATTTTATCTACAAGATAGTTTTCTAACTGGTAGAGGTGTGGAACTAGAAAAACATGCTAATCTGGCAAAACAGGTAAACTTAAGCCTTCGCATGCTTTCAGTAAACGTCAACCCCCGCCAAATCTTAGAAAACCTATTTCTATAGTTAGTGTCAAACGCTGGACGTTTGACACTTTACAACCTCGGGGGTTACAAATGCCTTATTAACAGCCTAAACCAAGAAGATTATTTATTTATGATAAAAAGAATTTCTGACTCATGATAGATAAATCTCCCAGAAATATTTTTTTTGCTTGAGTGTGAAATTGAATAGTATTGAATAGTATAATTAGTAGTAAATGAATAAACTAACACCAGAGGAAGGGAGAGTAATAATAGATAAAAGGACAGAGGCTCCGTTTATTGGCGAGTATGTTAATAATAAGACCACGGGTGTTTATGTTTGCAGACAGTGTGAAACACCACTATATGATTCTAAAGATAAGTTTGAATCTGATTGCGGGTGGCCAAGTTTTGATAATGAGCTAAAAAGTGCGGTTAGCAAGAATTTGGATGCAGATGGACGACGGACTGAAATAACGTGTGCCAATTGTGGTGGTCACCTTGGACATCTATTTATAGGTGAGCACTTAACAGATAAAAACAGTAGACATTGTGTCAACTCAATTTCAATGAAATTCATTCCGAGAAAGTAGTATCAATATCGAGAAGCGGGTTCTCGATATTAAAAGCTAGTTCTAGTCTTTTTTCCAGAGGTGTGAACGTGGCACATCCGATGGGTGTGTAATTATTGATTATTTAAAGCCCAAATTTGTTTTGCTCTATCAGGCACACTTCCTGGAGAAGCTGTGCTGTAGCAACCAGTATCAGTAGGCCAGACTGCTTTAGAATTCCAGAGTTTTAATTCACACCGCTCTGGATCAGAAGTATTTTCTAAATTTGTTAACAAATCATATTGTTGACCATCTGCAGATACTCCATATGTATATGTTAGCGCAAACCACCAAGGTGTATCATCATTCCCAAGCTTGTTGGATGGATCTTTTGGTACTTCACTAATAAATTCCAGAAAATTATTGTCTGTTGTCAACCAGTTTGCCTCTGAGCAGTAACTAGTTGCCCAGACATTACGATATCCACCACATGAGCTAGATGCTCTTATGGGGGGGGTATGTACCGTAACTGTCGTAATAAAGCTGAAGAGCTGTGCTTATCTGTTTAATATCTGTTCTGCGACGAGCATCTCTCGCCCTTACCATTGCAGACGTGAAAGAAGTTAGACCAGTCGCTGCTAGAAGACCAATGATGGAAATTACAACCAATAGTTCAATAAGAGTAAATCCCTTTTTATGAACATTATATTTTGGTTGATTTTTACTGCGTAAAAAGCTTTTCATCTATTTTTTGTGGTAAAAGCACTTTCTCTGATGAACTTGTTCCATGAAATAGCTCGTCTTCCAGTGGTGATAATTGGGCTTTTTTCTTTCCACCCCAAGCAAGAGATGTTATTATGATAATCATCACTGCTATAAATCCAACTAATGCGTAGCTTATCCATTGTTTGCTCATATTGTGATATATAACACTAATTGGGTAACCATTCACGAGTTTACAAAGGATTCAAAACCGAGCTTTACATGAAATGGATAGCTTGGCTTTAGAATCGGATATAATCGCTCGCTTAAGGCAAGGCCATTCATTTCATGAAAGGCCTTGCCTTGTTTCGCTCAGTTTGTTAAATCCTGAATGGTTACCTAATTGGTAGTTGCTATTTGTAGGTAGTCTAGATATACTGTTTGTTGGTTATAAGCATGGGTAATTTTAGATACGAAAATAAATCAAGGGATAATAGGGATGATCGAGGTCCAAGAAGAACTGAGCTACACGACGCTGTGTGTGATGATTGTGGTAAGAACTGTAAAGTACCTTTTAGACCAACTTCTGGTAAACCAATATTTTGTAGTGATTGCTTTGATAAAAAAGGTGGAGGAAACAATGACCGTCCAGATCGAAGAGATTCACGCGGTGGTGATAGGAGAAATGATAGACCACGGCCACCCCACTCTAGTCCTAGTGACCCAAACATCTCACGATTAGTAGAAAAAATAGATATCCTAAACAGCAAGCTAGATCAGATCATTGACTTAGCAAATTCTATTATTACCACCAAAGAAAGGCCAAAAAAAGTTGCTCCTGTTAAAGAAGTTATCCCAGTTGTAGAAAAGACAGCTTAGTTACTGATTTTCCTTGCTAGGTGAAAATCTTACTGCTATAATGCCCTCATGCCTAAAGCTTCGAATGACTACATGGGGGAACAGATCATCGTCCTGGAGGGCCTCGAACCAGTAAGAAAACGTCCTGCCATGTATATTGGCTCGACTGGTCCCGATGGGATCCAGCACATTGCCAAGGAGATTGTAGACAACTCAATTGACGAAGCACTAGCTGGACATGCTAAAAATGTCTGGATAATTAAACGCAAAGATAACTCGGTAACAGTGGTTGACGATGGCAGAGGTATTCCAGTTGACAATATTCCAAAATATAACAGACCAGCTTTGGAGATTGTGATGACGAAACTCCATGCTGGAGGTAAGTTTGAGGGGGATTCATATAAGATTTCCGGAGGGCTTCATGGGGTAGGATCCTCAGTGGTAAATGCTTTATCCGATTGGATGGAAGTATGCGTGCGCCGAGATGATAAGTTCTATGTGCAAAAATACAAACGGGGAGTTCCACAAACTGATGTTAAGGTCGTACCTAAGTACGAGGTTGCAACTGGTCATCCTCGGTTTGATAAAGAAATAGCCCAGGTGGAAACGGGGACTTATTCTAGCTTTATGCCTGACAAGCAGATTTTTAAAGTAACAATTGAGCTAGACTGGGATTTATTCCTCAGTGACATTAAAGAACGCGCCTTTTTAATCTCCAAGCTGTATTTCCATATGTACGATGAGTCAACAGGTCGAGAGATGCATTATTACTTTGATGGAGGAATTGTGTCCTTAGTAAAGGATCTAAATAGGAATAAAGAAACAGTTCATGATCCTATTCTTATGACTGGCGAGCAAGATGATATTTTTGTAGAGATTGCCATTCAGTATAATAATTCAGTCAATGAAAATATTGAGAGCTATGTCAATGTAATAAACACCGCAGAAGGTGGCACGCACGTTACTGGCTTTAAGAGCGCTTTGACTAGGTCTATTAATGATTATCTACGTGCCAATGGTGGTGATCCTGAGGGAGTAACTGGTATTGATACTAGAGAAGGGTTGGCCGCAATTGTTGTGGTAAAGATGTCTTCAAAAGATCTGCAGTTTGAAGGACAAACTAAGGGTAAGTTAGGTAATACTGAGGTTGCTCCAATTGTACAGACGATCATGAAGGAAAAGCTTGATATTTTCTTTGAAGAAAATCCTCAAGATGCCAGACGCATCATGGATAAGATCATCATCGCCAAACGAGCACGTGAGGCAGCAAAAGCAGCAAAAGAAGCCATTATTAGAAAAGGCGCCCTTGAAGGATCCACTCTACCGGGGAAACTTGCAGATTGTCAATCAAAAGATCCAGCATTATCTGAAATTTTTATCGTGGAGGGAGATTCAGCAGGAGGCTCAGCAAAGCAGGGGAGAGATAGGAAGTTTCAGGCAATATTGCCACTTCGTGGGAAATTACTTAATACTGAAGAAACTAGACTAGACCGGATTATTAAGTTTAGTGAGCTTAAAGATTTAATAATTGCCATGGGCACAGGAATTGGAGACACGTTTGATGGCTCTAAACTTAGATATCACCGTATTATTATTATGACTGATGCGGATGTTGATGGAGAGCATATTGCTACACTTCTTTTGACCTTTTTCTTTAGACATCTACCGCATATAATTGAAGAGAGGTACCTATACATTGCTCAGCCACCATTGTATAGATTGGGAACTGGTAAAAACACCCAGTATGTATATACAGATGAAGAACTAAAAGAGCTGACAAAAGATAAGGGAGAAGATAAAATAGATCTACAGCGCTACAAGGGCTTGGGAGAAATGAACCCAGAACAGCTGTGGGAGACAACGATGGATCCTAAAACTAGGATACTAAAGCGAGTTTCTATTGAGGACGGAGTTAAAGCTGACCAGGTTTTTACAATGTTAATGGGAAGTAACGTTGCACCGCGTAAGCGTTTTATTCAGTCTCACGCGGAGAGTGCAACATTAGATTTATAACTATATGAAAGGAAGTGATTTCACAATATGAAAAATATACCAGCGGGTAAAAACCCGCCAAAATTAATAAACGTATATATTGAGATTCCTGCTGAAGGGGATATTAAGTATGAAATCGACGAAGATTCAGGAGCACTTTTTGTGGATCGTTTTGCATTTACAGCTTTTGTGTATCCGTTTAATTACGGATTCATACCAAATACAAAAGGGGAAGATGGAGATGCATTAGATGTGTTAGTATTGTCTAGTAAAAAGGTTGCCCCAGGAGTAGTAATACCGTCCCGACCAGTTGGGATGCTAGAGATGGAAGACGAAGAGGGAATAGATACTAAAATATTAGCAGTACCTGTAGAAAAAGTTGATCCATTCATGGCACATGTGCAAGATATAAGCGATGTTACTGATCCAGTGAAGAATCAGATACGCCACTTTTTTGAGCACTATAAAGAATTAGAGCCAAATAAATGGGTTAAACTGAAAGACTGGAAGGATAAGGCGTCTGCAATGGAGCAAATCCAGAAGTCATTGAAGTAATAGTTTTATGGAAACAGAAGAAAATAAAGAACAAGCCACTGGCTTGAGAGACACTAAATTCGGTAAAATTCGTGAAGTAAATCTCACGAGTGAGGTGCAGAAGTCGTATTTAGATTATGCAATGTCTGTTATTGTGGCTCGAGCTCTTCCTGATGTTAGGGATGGGTTAAAGCCTGTGCATAGGCGGATTCTTTTCTCTATGCACAAGATGGGACAGCACCACAGCGCTAAGTACACTAAGTCAGCCAAGATCGTTGGAGAAACCATGGGAAAGTACCATCCACATGGAGATGGTCCAATTTATGGGTCTCTTGTCCGCATGGCGCAAACATTTGCAATGCGTTATCCATTAGTTGATGGACAAGGTAACTTTGGCTCTATGGATGGAGATCCACCCGCTGCAATGCGTTACACAGAAGCTAAACTTACTAAGATTGCTGATGAGTTGTTGCTGGATATAGATAAAGACACGGTAGATTTCGAAGACAACTTTGATGGATCACTTCAAGAACCCAATTACCTTCCGGCCCGCCTTCCTAATATGCTTCTGGCGGGAGCAGAAGGTATTGCGGTGGGAATGGCAACGAAAATTCCACCACATAATCTATCAGAAGTTGTAGATTCTTTTGTGCATTATCTAGATAATACTAACGCTAAATATGAAGTATTAACCGAAGAAAATAAAAAAGAAGTAGCTCTAGCGTCAGTTAATGAACCATTTGTTGAAACTAAGTTTCTGGAAATCCTAAAACAGGACGTGGTGATGACTAATGATCTGACAGTCGATGATCTGTTAAAACATATTAAGGGTCCAGACTTTCCAACCGCCGGTATTATATATGGTAAAGAAGAGCTGCATCATGCTTATGCAACTGGGAAAGGGAAAATTACGGTGCGTGCAAAAGCAGAAATTAAAGATATTGGCAATGGTAAATCAGCCATTATTGTGACAGAACTACCATATCAGGTAAACAAAGCAAATCTTATTGCGAAGATTGCAAACTTAGTTCGTGATAAAAAACTTGAAGGGATCGTTGACCTACGAGATGAATCTGATCAAAGAGGCGTACAGGTATATATTGAACTTAAACGCGACTCAGTACCTAAAAAGACCTTAAACCAGTTGTTTAAACTTACTGAGCTACAAACTGTATATCCAATCAACATGGTGGGCTTAGTAGGAAAGCAGCCCCAGACACTAACTTTAATGCGGATTACCGAAGAGTTTGTTAAACATCGCCATAAGGTAATTAAGCGCAGATCTATATACCAGCTACGAGAAGCAAAACGTCGAGCTCATATCTTAGAAGGATTGAAGATTGCTGTAGATAATATCGATGAGATTATTGCCTTAATTAGAAAAGCACCAAATGTTGATGAGGCTAGAATCCGGCTCATGGAGAAATTTAAATTATCTGAACTGCAGGCTCAAGCAATTTTAGATATGCAGCTAAAGAAGCTTTCCGCATTGGAGAGGAAAAAAATTGACGATGAATACAAGGAGCTTGAAAAAATTATTAATGGACTCGAGAAACTACTATTGCACCCAGGTCAAATACTAGATGATATTAAGACTGAGCTACTGGAATTAAAAGAGAAGTATGGTGATAAGAGAAGAACTAAGATTATTGCTGCTCAAGCTGGAACATTTTCCGACGAGGACTTAATCCCTAATGAAGAAATAATCGTAACTATAACCCGCGATGGATATATAAAAAGAGTTCCTGTAAGTACTTACAAGGCGCAAAGAAGGGGAGGTAAGGGTGTCTCTGGTATGACTACAAAAGAAGAAGATAGTATTGAAAAAATCATGTTCGCCAAAACCCATGACAATATCTTATTCTTTACAAACAAAGGACGAGTGTTTCAGGATCGAGTATGGGAATTACCAGATAGCTCTAGAAAGTCCAAAGGTAAGGCAGTTGTAAATATTATTGAAGCACAGCGTGATGAAGAAGTGGCTACAATTCTAACTTATGCACCATTGAAGGATGAGCAAAAAATAGATAAGTATATATTGTTGGTGACTAAAAAAGGCACTGTCAAAAAGACAAAATTAGTAGATTTTAAGAATATTCGCACAAGCGGAATTATTGCAATGAACCTTATAGAAGGCGATCAGCTACGCTGGGCAGCCATGACTAAGGGTAACGATGATATTCTCTTAGCAACTAAATCTGGTATGTCTATTAGGTTTACTGAGAAAGATATCAAACCTTACTCAAGAGCAGCTCAAGGAGTAAGAGGTATTACGCTAAAGAACAAAGACGAAGTAGTAGGTATGGAGGTTTTTAGTAAAGAGATAATAAAACCAGATGATAAACGCAAAGCTGCATTTCGAGATATGTTAACTATCTCAGAGAAGGGGATCGGAAAAAGAACACCTATTGAGAAGTTTAATATCCAAAAAAGAGGAGGTATTGGAATTAAGCTTATGAAAACCAATGATAAAACCGGGCTAGTGGTTGCATCTCGCATGGTAGACAATGAAACAGATGCCGTCGTTATAACCTCATATGATGGACAGGTTATAAAACTACCTATTAAAAATGTTCCTCAACTTGGAAGAAATACCCAAGGAGTTATTATGATGCGGTTTACTAAAAAAACAGATAAAGCTGTGTCCGCAGCGCTTCTAACAAAGTAATTGATCATGCTAATTAGCGGCACATCACTTACAGCCAAATTAGACCTTCAACTTAGAGCTAAAATAGATAAACTTAGCCTAAAACCCAGACTAGCAATTGTACAAATAGGTGATAATCCTGAATCAGATAGCTATGTAGGAGCTAAGAAAAGAGGTGCTGAAAAACTTGGTATTAAAGTACACCACGTCCAGATAAAGAAGCACATATCTACATTAGAGCTAATTTCCAAAGTCCAAGAATTAGGAAAAGATAAAAATATTCATGGAATTATTGTCCAACTACCCTTGCCTACAATCCTAGACACCAAAAGGATTATTACAGCTGTTCCGGCCAACAAAGACGTAGATGGGTTTAATCACGAATCTCCCTTCACTCCACCTGTTGCTTTAGGAGTACTTGAGATAATAAAGGCTACAGAAAAAAACTTACATAGTAAGAATATTGTTGTCTTGGGTAGAGGGATTACAGGTGGAGATACAGTTATTCGTACATTAGATAAGCTAAATATTCCTCATGTAGTTATTCATTCAAAAACCCACAATCCCGATGAAATACTAAAAAAGGCGGACATAATAATTTCAGCAGTTGGTAAGCCAGAAATTATTAAAGCAAAAGTTTTAAAACCGGGTGTTAAATTAATAAGTATAGGGATAACTAAAACTAAAAATGGATTGGTAGGGGACTACAACGAGGAAGAAATTAAAGATATAGCTAGTTTTTACACCCCCACTCCTGGAGGCATCGGCCCCCTCACCGTCCACTTCCTAATGGAAAACGTCTACGAAGCAGCTAAGAATTAATCAATTAAAGGCTGGACCTTTTATAGGGTTGAATTAACGCCCTATGTCCAACATAAGACTTGATATATTCTCTGCTTCGCTGTCATCGTTTGAAGAGATTATAAAATTGTAGATAGACTTACTATCTTTGAATTTCCCTGAAAAAAAATCTGTTGTAACTATTTTGTCATTCTTGTTAGAAATGTAAATAGGCAAGGAAGACCACTGATAATCCGGCAATTTATTTTTACTAATTAAACCTGCTTCAGATGGATTTAAGTGAATATAGCGAAATACTTGTAACAGTTGTGGCTCTGAGCTTATTGTAACCGCTTTATAATTTCCTTCATAAACTGATCCGGTAAAATTCTTCTGAAGGTTAAAGTACATTGAATATGCTGTAGCTATTTTTTGCATGAACTTGGGTATTCCTCTATCTTGAACTTGTCTTAGTAATAGATGAAAGTGATTGGGCATTTCAACATAAGCGTGTATTTGAACTAATGGATGAATTAGCTTACTCTTTGAGAGAATTTCATTTAGCTGCTCAATTGAACTTCCATTCTTGATAGTTTGATTTAGCCTGAATAGGTAGTGACCATATGAATAATCGTAATTATTACACCAATATAATAATTGCTCCCATCTTTGATAGTCTCTATTGTTAATATAGATATCTGACTTGCGTACACCACGATTAAAGATGTGGTAGAAATTGTCGTTATAAAATTGTAATTTACGAACCACCACAAATAATAATATCACTATATATTAAGAAAGGTCCAGCCTTTAAAAGATTTATGTGAAGAATGAGTATGGGGCTTGAAATCAGTCCTATTAAAAGTCCAGCCTTTAATACTCACCTTTTGTTGCCTCGGTGAAATTGTTCGTGGATTTTTTTAAGTTGAGGGTTTGTTACGTGAGTATATATCTGGGTTGTCGCAATATTCTTGTGTCCTAGCATTTCTTGGACTGAGCGGATATCTGCTCCTGATGTTAAAAGATCGGTAGCGAAGGTGTGTCTGAGCGTATGGGGTGTTGGTTTTATAGGTAGCTTGGCTCGTTTTGCATACTTTGTAACAGCCCTTTGAATACTACGAGGAGTTAGCCTGTATTTATTACCTTTAGTAGAGTGGGTGATTAGTTTTTTGGTTGTGGGTTGTTTGCCAAGGTGGCGAATAAATAATGGCTGATAATCGTCTGTACGCTCAGATATATAACGCTCAAGCCAATGCACAGATCGATCAGAGAGAAATACGATGCGGGGTCTTCGGCCTTTACCAATAACACCAAACTCTTTCCGTTCAAGATTGACCTGGTCCCGATCTAAGCGCGATAATTCGGCCACCCGCAGTCCTGTTGAAAACAACATCTCAAGGATAGCTTTATCACGTAATTCATTGAGCTTACCAGGATTAGGTTGAGCAAGTAAGCGCTCAAGCTGATCTAGATCTAATACCTCCACTTGTCTAGCTTCCGGCTTGGGAATGTCTATTTTATCTGGCTCTAATGTAGGTATATCATTCTTGATTAAATACCTTAAGAAAGATCTAAGACCTATGACGTGGTAACCTTGAGTTTTTGAGGAAATAGGTTCGCCTTTGTTGTTTTTAAATGTGGTTAAGTGTAATCTGTATTTACGAACTATATCTACAGTTAGCTCCTGGGCCGAAAGGGGAGAGGAGTGGCTTTTTAAGTAGCTTAAAAAACGAGTAAGATAATGACGGTAGTTGCGGATAGTTAAATCCGAAACATTTCTTTCAACCTTTAAATGAGCTAGATATTGTTCAACAAGATCGGGGAGGAGTATCATATCCACAGTGTAACACACATTGTGCGACACTGTCAACCTATTGTACAATAGTAACTATGATTAAGTTGGGAATTAAGGTTGGAGCAAATGAGGATGATATTGCGAGATTGGAAAAAACTAATCCAAATAGCATGGAGGTTAGATTTATCCTGGAGCAAGCCAAATTATTTAAGCCAGTACTAAATTACGCCAAAAAGCATAATATTCAAGCTAATTTTCACCACTGGGCGGCGTTTGATGGAGTCTTAGCTAATACAGCTGCACCTGGAAAATTTGGCAAGGAGTCGGTTCAAACAGTAGTAGATACTATAGATACAGCAGCTGAAAATAAGGGTGGATACGTCGTTTATCATACCGGTACAACCTGGCAAAACAAGGTTGATCATAAAGTTGGCAGACTCACTCCACTTGCGCAAATAGCAACCGAAGATGAGGCAATTGGGCTATTTACTACGCGCGCCTTAAAGCTCCATAGATATGCTAATAGCAAAGGAATTCAGCTCATACTTGAGACTACCCCGATGTTTGACGCAGCCCAATGGATGTCACAGATTGGTCGCTTAAAGCGTATAAGCATCGGTAAGCTACCAATTTCGATAATAGACACCCTGGCAGATCAAGGCATTAATATAGCCAATGACTTTGAACACACCGCCTGTAATTATCCTGATCATGACCATGCCGAAACATTTGACTACCTATACACTAAAACCCAGCAATTACTTAGTCAGACAAAACTGTTACATTTGGGATATTTAATTCCACCATATAACGGAACAGATTATCATGGTGACTTATCTAATCCAGAATTTTCTACAGATGTTGCATTGCCAAATAAAAATGAAATGTTAAAACTCTTGGAGCTTTTTAAAAACCATGAAAAGCTCTGGATTATTTCAGAACCAAAGACAGACCATGTGGGATCCTATGAAAAAGCGAGTGATCTCCTACAATCTGCAGGCATTAGATTCGAATAGCTATCAAACTTAAGACCCTATTATCAAAGACGCCTTACAGGGCCTCTGGGAGCCTCTTACCCTCAAAATCTGTGTCAATTTGAGCTCAAACAGTATAGTTGGAAAATTAATTTAGAATAAGACGGGTAGGAGAGTAAGTGATATTGGAAAATAGAAAAGTGTTGGGATTTTTTGAAATTTTAGATTTGATGCGCTTAAAAGCGTCTTGTTCACTTAAGAGCGAGCAAGACGTCGTAAAAGGTATATTGTGCGACATACTATAAAGCTGATTAAAACTTCATACATATGGCTAATAATAGAGTGGCGTATCATAAGCTCTACTAGCTTAAGCATAGAGACAACACGCGTTAAGTACCACTACTGTTCGTTACTACCCAATCTTATCAAGAGGTCTTGATAGGTATTTTCGCTTTTGTTTGTTGCTAGAGTTAGTTTTAGTTTGGACCTTTAATTGGCGCTAATCTGTATTTTTTGAGCTCACACATATTCTTTTATTAGCATACTATATCTTATCAGTGCTAAAGTTATACACAAAATACTATGGGATTACTATAGGCCTTCGCCTCCCCTCTCCCCTTTTAGTTTGTCCAGGAAGTTGTAAACAAGGCTAGTAAAAAAACTAGTAAGGCTACAAGTGAAAATTCACGGAGAGTGCGAGGAAATAGTCGCTCAATTAGCTCCTGTTGGGTAACCCCAACTCCAAAATAAAACAGAGTAGTCAGTAGCAATGCCTGCATTGTAGATTTTATTGGCCAAAAGCTTAAGGCAAGGCTTACCTCCGCTAATGACAAAGCTAATAGGAGCGAGAGAAAAAGCAGTCGCCTACTATACTCATTTGTCAGTTTCATATACCATAAGCTATGAAGGGTTAATGGGAAGCTAATACACAATACAATTCCTGCATTATAAAAGGGATTAAGATGTAGCGATAAAACTGTTTCAAATAATAGGAAAAGAGCAAGTAGAGTGATGAGCAAGGCAATCGAACGGGCTACTCTTAAAAGTTGAATTGTCTTGTCTGTACCAATATTAAAGATATTTTCAGTTAAAAGAATTGCGTAATACCCCACCCCATAAAGCATTGCCATGGGTAAACGCGTTAACCAACGCACTGGTAGCAAAAAATAGAAAAATGAGACTGCTGCTGTGAAAAATGCAAGAAGTATAACTGCTGTAATACGCCTCATGCCCACAAAATCTGTACTAAATACAATGTAGGCTGCAGCTCCAGAAAATAGTGACAAAGCTATCGCAATGGGAAAATAATAATCAACGTTAGTAACCAACTGAGTAGCTATTAGACCCAGTGTTACAATTATTGTTAAAGCTGTAAAACGCTGACGTTTATTTAGCTTCCGCAGTGTAATCTGCATTCGTGTAAATAGTCGCAACATCTTCATTTTCTTCAAGTTCTTTTATTAATCTATCTAATTTATTAATCTCACCCTCATCAGTAAGGGGCATGGGAATTTTGGTTATATATTCTTGCTTAACATATTGTACCTCAACTCCTCGCTCTTCAAGTTTCTTTCGAACATTCCCTAGTTCTTTAGCATTGGATATAACATCCGCAGTCTCACCTTCTAATTTTACGTCATCAGCACCAACTGTTATAGCTAATTCTATCAGCTCCTCTTCTCCCCTACCAGCACTTGTAATTAAGATTTTTCCAATAACTTTAAAATATGGCTCCACTGATTCTGGACTTACCATTCTTCCTCCACTCTTCCCCAATACGTGACGAATACTGGCTGTTGTACGATTCTTATTATCCGTCTCCGCCTCGATTATTAACGCCACATTATTTAGCACTGTTCCACCAAACTTAGCTTTAGATATATTTCCCTCTTTACCAATTCCCGTACCACGCATAATAGCTTTTTTAATCTTGTCTTTGGTGAGATTAGCAGCTTGTGCTCTTTCAACTGCAAGTCGTAGACGTGGATTAGAATTTGGATCTGTGTTGCCAGATCCCTCCCTAACTGCCATGGAAATAGCAAATGAAAGTTTTGAATATAGCTTGCTACGTTTAGAATCGGCAGCTCCTTTTTGATGCTTAATTGTGCTCCAGTGCGAATGCCCAGACATAGGCTTATTATAACAAATACTGGACATGGCATCGTAATTATGCTAACTTAGGAGCTTAGTATGGTGGATTTGTCTACACAAGCCATACAAGCTGCCCTAGCTTGTGACTGGCAAAAAGCGATTAAGCTAAACCTTGAATTGGTTAAAGCTACCCCCGACGATGTTCAAGCTTTAAATAGACTGGCGTATTCACACATTCAGACTGATGATCCTAAAAAGGCTAAACGAATATATAGCTCTATCCTTAAGATAGACCCACAAAACCTCATGGCAAATAAGAACCTGAATAAACTAAAAGGTAATATCTCCACAGTTAAAGCTCTGCCAACTAACGGACAGATATATATTGATGAACCAGGCATGACTCGCTGCGTTGAACTTGTTAATACCGCACCTAAGGTTGTTCTGAAAAAAATAACACCGGGTATAAAAGCAGAGTATAAGATTGGAAAAAAGAAGATTGAAATTAGGACTGAAAGTGGAGAGTTTATTGGATCTTTACCGGATGATATATCTTTTTATATGAGAAGGCTATCTGAAAAAGGAAATAAGTACGAGATGTACATTAAGGAAGTTGTGGATAGTAAAGTCTCTGTATACATAAGAGAACTGATTCGAAGTTTTGATACCAAAAAAAAGGTGTTTAACTCTCTAAGTTCTTTTTCTCGGTAGTCTCTTTAGGCGTCTTGCCAGAATAGACAATTCGCTTATCTCTTAAAAATATGATTGTTCCCCAGCTTTTCACCCTTCTTACAGATTTTTCAATTTGCTCGACAATTCCATGTGGAACCTCTAGCTCACTTAAGGAACGCCACGCAAGAATGAACGATACTAAAGCCAATAGTATTATTATTACTATAATCATTTTCCAAACATTAGTTTACTAAATTCACTACCTAGGTATAGCTTAGCCACGAGACTGTTGGTACTAGTCGCCTCAGTGACGAGTTCACAGTTAAATGCTTGAATTACCCTTTGCGCAGTAACCGACTGGGCATCTTGCAAATTTGCAACGTGAAGTTGGCAATTCTCAAAATTACTACTCTTATTCTCTATCAGGATGACGTCTGTCCCCATGTTCTCAAGCATATTGCTAGCGAGTCTGGCTAACCCTGGTGTTCCTGCTGTGTTGTATACTATAAACTTAAACTGCTCCTCGGCGAGAGGTATTTCTACAAAATACTGCTGTAATTTTACTGGCAAAAAGCGTGCATCAGCATCTGAAATCTCTACTCCATCTGCTTCCTCGACCCTTGAAACAGTTCTAGTTTTAGACACGTCAATAATATTCTCCTTGGGAACTCTAATACCGTTTAGATTCCACCAAAGCTGAAAGAGCGCAGGGCTACTAAGGTTGCTGGTAAGATACTTTGGAGAAAGTGTATCTATCAATTCAACTAGATCAGATATGCTCTCTGATGATATATCCCTAGATGTCAGGATATATATGTCTATAGGAATTGCTAAAAATCGCTCAAAACTTGCTTCAATAAACCCTTCCTTATGGTCGGTTAACTCTGCAAGCTTAGTTAATTTATTGACAGGATACTTACCAGCACCTCTGGCTGTCTCAATATATGTGTCACTTGGAAAATACAGTGCATGGGCAGTAGTTTTGTCTAAAGCAACCACAATTGCGTCTCTGTCGTTGTATACTAAAACATTAACTCTCCCCGTGGGACTAGATATATGAAGTAAGCTTGTATTTACCAATCTTGCAATGACAATAATACTTAAAAGTAAAATTATAAGTCCGCTGGCTATTTTTAAGATCATATTTTAGTAAGCGTTGCTAATGCCTGTTGTAAGTCAACTGGTAAACTTTGTTCAACTGAGATTATTTTGTTTGTAGTTGGCTGGGTAAACTGAATACGGGCAGCGTGCAAGAACAGTCTCTGACACCAAGTGATATCTTTTTTAAATCTTTTTCGACCTGTGTACTTACTGTCGCTTACTAGTGGATGCCCATAATGCTTAAAATGTACCCGAATCTGGTGAGTACGACCTGTTTTAGGATACGCTTCAACTAAAGTATACAGCTGATCCTTTAATTGGTAGTAAGCTAAAATCTTGTAACTAGTAACTGAAGCTTTGCCATCAGCTGAAACACTAAACTTCTGACGGTTAAAGGAAGATCTTGAAAGTGGCACGTTAATTTCCCCTTCGCGAACCTTGATCTTTTCATGTGTTAGAGCAATGTATGTTTTTTGAATTAGGCGCGCCTTAAATTGAGACTGGAGATTCTCAAAAGCCGGAATATATTTGGCAATTATTAGTGCTCCGCTGGTTTCTTTATCTAGTCGATGTACAATGCCCGCCCTAGAATAAAAATCTGCATTTATATTTCCAGCTGCTAACTGCTTACTACTTATTGCTAACTTCTTTTCTGCCCAGTCTTGAATTGTCTCTGATTTAACTGTCTCGGCGCGATTAATAACAACTCCTGCGGGTTTACCGATTACCATAAGGTCACCGTCTTCGTATAGTATCTCAATTATCATTGAGAGTCCGCTGTGATGACTTTTTTTCGTGTAAGCTTTTTAAGAAACTTAAAGATAAGCTCTTTGTCCTGCTTAAATTTTCTAGTTAACCTATAGAGCATACTTGCAGAAATAACTAGGATAAGTAAGACAATAACCAGAGAAATAGGGACAACAGAGATAAATAATTTGTCGCGGGTAAGAAAGAATGAAAAAGATTCAATTGTAGCCACTAGTGTCGCAGATGTTAAAAATATCCCCATGGGTAATTTACGGGTGATGAGAAAGTACCTACTCCACTTATTAGTTATCAGGTAGAAGGCAGCGAAGTATATAACCGCCTGGATAAGCGCTAGGGGCACAAAATGCCCTGCTTCGCCTACAACTGTCAGCATGCCAAAGTAAGGTATATTTGTGCTTATTCCAATAAGTGATCCATCTAGGAATTGACCAATCTTATATAGTCCCACACTTAAAATCAGTGCTGGAGCAAAGATGTCTAAATACTTTTTATAGCTAGCTTCGTGTTTTCTACTTAAAACGATTACTGAGATAACCGCTGCAACTAAGCCACCATAAGTATAAAATCCTGGCATCCAGCTAGGCAGTAATATTCTTAAAATATTCAAGCCAAACTTCTCTGGATATAGCAGTACATAAGAAAGACGAGCACCTACTATTCCCCAGACAACTGACAACAGATACAGATCCATGGTCTTCTCTTCGCTTAGGTACTCACGCTTTGAAGTACGCCAAACAATAAAAGTGGAGGCTAAGAAAGCTAATAATATGAACACAGAAAACGAAGCAATTCGTATTGGACCAAGTTGTAGTAGCGTGGGCAACATAAGTTATTTGACGCGTTCTATATATTTACCGTTTCTGGTATCTACTCTTATCATATCACCCTTTTTGATAAACATAGGCGCCCTGACCATTGCGCCTGTTTCGATAGTTACCTCTTTTCCTCCCCCACCTGAAGTATCTCCCCTAGCGTCAGGTGGCGCGTCGCTGACCATGTATTCATGTTTTATCGGAAGAGTTACCTCCACAATTACCTCTTCATGCTTCCTTAAAGTTACTTCCATACCTTCTTTTAGATAAGGCATCTTTCCCTCAAGCAAGTCTACTTCAACCTCAAACTGCTCATAGGTACTTGTATCCAAAAAAACTGCTTGGTCCTGATTTCCAACATACAAGAATTGAGCAGTGGAGGTCTCCAGTTGAACAGGTTCAACTTTGATTCCAGATTGGTAGGCTTTGCGAAGCGTCGATCCAGTGGTCAGGTTTTTTGCTTTCAATACAACTTTACCAGTTCCTCTAGCTATCTTCTGGTGCATATATTCTAGCACTTGGTAAAGACTTCCATCTTCACTATATATATTCCCCGGCCTAAGATCAGATATGTTTATCATAGGTATGATTATACCTCAATGGTATAATTTGCAGGTGAGCCGGGGTGGCTAAATCCACCTCATCGGTGGATAATATGTATACTGTCTTAGAGGAATAAAAAGAAGAAAGTTATACATAGGTTGTACAGAAGATTTAAAGCGGCGATTGCATGAACATAACACTGGCAGAAGTGGAATTTACACCTCTAAAAATGGCCCTTATGAACTGATGTACTATGAGGCATACAGTAGTAAAATTGATGCCTCTAAACAAGAGAAATTTTATAAAACAGGGTACGGTAAAGAAGTATTAAAAGGTAAGTTAGAGGAAACTTTGAAATAGGCCGGGGTGGCGGAATGGTAGACGCGCAGGTCTCAAAAACCTGTGGTACTTAGTACCATGTGGGTTCAAGTCCCATTCCCGGCACTAAATTGACTTTAGACCTTAAATTCAACCCTTTTGTAAGGCTTAGCCTTACTATATGCTTAATTAACGGTGTCTTACCACTCCATTTTTGAGTCATCTTGCTTTAAAAAAATTATTAGTGGCTTAGAGAACACAGTTAAAGCTGATGCAATGCTAAGAACATGTTCAGCTGTAGGAATGATGATATTATAAGCACCTTGTATCACTGTTGTTTCTGGAGGAACTAGCTCGTCACCAAATAGAACCCTTACAGTCATAATTTTCTGCTTATCAGTTTCTGAAAGCAAGTTTTCGTGAGCTTCACAAAGCCTTACAGACTGGGCAAATGCTGAACTTGACTTACTCTTAGAACTAAACGATCGAAATCCTGTTGTTGGTCCGACTCTTAATCTTCCACAAACATTTATTACTCTATGAACTATCTCTCTCCTTTCAATAAAGGCGTTAATGGCAGCACTCCCACCAGCACTTGTTCCTACTAAAGAAACTGTATCTCCAGCTTCTGTTAACTGATCAATCATATCAGTTAATCGGTTCAACTTAGGCTCAAAAGAATCTTCTCCATCATGCCAACCAACAGCGTGGACAATTGGCTCTAATCCGTAATTTCTCCAATGACTAACTGCCCATTCGATAGGCTTAACCCTCTGATCTCCAAGACCTGGAATAACTAGAACTTTATGCTCTTTGGACATTCGAGTTTGTTTTCTTCAAATAATACAGTATGTGCAAAAATGGGAGTAATCCAAAATACCTATCCCTATATTTATGACTTTCTACAACCTGCCATCCTTTGTCAGCAAAGTAACATCACCAGTCCCTGAGCTAATATCTATAAATCCTCTTGGATTTAGTTAGAAATGGGACCACTCGATCAACAACTTCAATAGACCTAGCTCTGACAAGTTTCTGTATGAGTTGATTTCATGTGTTGATTATATAACAAGTTCTTGTGATCTCGCAGGGTCGGACCTTTTGAGGTTATTTTTGTGAGATTCTATTAGATGTTTATTTTTCTCTTTTGTGTTTGGGGCTTAAAATCAACCCTTTTGTAAGGTTAAGCCTTACAAAAATTCATGAATAGAGCAAGAATTATTTTCCTTTAAGATTTAGTTTTTGGAGTTTTTTTGTCTTTGTTCATACTCGTACATTATCATGGATTGTATTTCAAAGTATACTACTCAACTTAAAGCAAGGCTTTTGAGTTACTCTAACCCTCGGGGTTAGAGTGGTTTATTTGGTTTTGTTCATTCCGTAGAAGCTGATGCGGTCACCTCTGAAGGCTAAGTCAATTGTTCCTACTTTTCCATTTCGGTGTTTGGCTATAAATAGCTTGGTTAATACCTGTGAATCCCAGTCCTCATTTTCCTCATCTTCCCGGTATAAAAACATGACTACGTCAGCATCCTGCTCAATCGCTCCTGATTCGCGAAGATCAGCAAGCTGAGGCTTTTTAACTCCACGGCTTTCAACTGCACGAGAGAGCTGCGAGAGAGCAAGGACAGGCACTTTTAGCTCACGAGCCAAGTTCTTGAGTGACTGAGAAATCATAGAAACCTCAACAACGCGGTTTTCATACCTGCCGCCCGCATTAGCCAACTGGAGATAGTCAACAATCACCAATCCTATATTATGTTCAAGTTGTAGCTTCCTGGCTTTTGTTCGCATCTCCATCACATTTAACCCTGGAGTATCGTCAATAAATAACTTAGCAGCAGAAAGCTCACTCATTGCTTTGGTTATATTCCCGAGGTCGGAATCTGACAGCTTACCTGTTTTCAGACGCCAGGCGTCAATATTCGCCTGAGCAACGAGCAGACGATCAACCAATTCTTCCTTACTCATCTCCAGTGAGAAAAAAGCAACGGGTACTTTTGAAACCAGTGCTGCGTGCTTGGCGATATTTAAGGAAAAAGCGGTTTTACCCATACCCGGTCTTGCAGCTAAAACAACTAAATTAGAATCTTGTAACCCGGCAAGCTTGTCATCGAGATCTTTAAATCCCGTACTTACCCCTCGAAGCTCCCCTCCTCTTTTGTGAATTTCGTTTATACGCTCAAAGCTGGCAACTAAGGCATCTTTTAGCGCTGTAAAATCTCTTTTAATATGTTGGCGGGAAAGATTAAATATGGAGCTTTCTGCTTGTTCTAGTAGGTCTTTTACTTCTTGGTCATCTTGAAATGACAATTCCGTTGTTTTGGCTGCAACAGAGATTAAGGTTCGTTTGATATATGCTTCTTCAACAATAGTTGAATATTGTTTGATGTTACCTGCAGTTGGCACCACCTCGAGAAGTTCTGAAAGATAAGCAGATCCTCCAATCTTGGCAAGGCTTTTATTTTTTTTGAGCTGGGCTGTAAGTGTTATAAGATCAATTGGTTCCATTTTTTCGTAAAGCTCAAGAATCGCCTCATAGATCCGGCGGTGTTTTTCAAAGTAGAAGTGTTCGGGTGTAAGGCGGCCAGCTATCTCAATGAGAGCACCTGGTTCAATTAATGTTGAGCCTAAAACGCTCTTTTCTGCTTCTTCATCATGTGGGGGGATGCGTGGATCAGCCATTTAAGACAACCATCTGTGTTTCTTCTGGCATTTGTGATTTAGTGATAGTTAGCTTATCTTCTGGTTGGACGTCCTTTTCTCCAATCTGGGAGATAAAGTCTTCCACTCCCGCAAGTTCTTTGTAGATATTTTGATCTAAACCTTTGCGGTTATAATGCATCGGAATGACAATCCCAGGATCTAGCTGTGATGTTACCTGAGCAGCCACTTTTGCATCAATTGTGAATACTCCACCGGTGGGAATAAGCAAGATATCTACCTGGTCCATGCTTTTTAGTGTTTCGTCTGTTAACTTATGCCCAAGGTCTCCACAGTGCAGGATAGAAATATCATCTATTGTGATTAAAAACATGATGTTTTGCCCCCGCTCGGATCCAGAACTTGAATCATGGAATGTTGGGTAACCAATTACGCGTACTTCTTTAATCTCATATTCACCAGGTCCTTCCACAATAAAAGGATTACCCTCTACCTTCTCAATATAATTATGGTCCGCGTGTTGATGAGAAACTGTTAACACATCAGCAGACACCTTAGGAAAGGCAAGCCCTGTGCTTTTTGGATCAAATGGATCGGTAACCACACTAGTTGCTTGACCTTTAATACGAAACGATGAATGACCTAAATAGTGTATAACCATGGTATCTGTATATATACCAGAATTTGAACAATTTTTCAATCGCAAAAATTGACTATTGCTGGATTAGATTGTAATATAGGTACACTTTATGAGTCGCGAATCTATTGTTGCAATTATTATAGGATTTGGAATTGGCCTCTTAGTAGCATTGAGCGTACTCTTTGGACCAAGTCTATTAAAGAGTCTGGACTTCAAACTACCCTTTTTAAAGGATTCCCAGGATACACAGATACGCCTGGATATGGACAAAGACGTAGACAATAAAAATGACAAGGTAACTCAGGAACTAGTAATAAACAACCCAATAGATGGTGGTGTTTTTGTGCAAAAAAACTCCGATGTATTAGTAAAAGGAAAAACAGAGCCAGGAGCAAATGTGGTAGGATTGTCTATGGTCAACCAAGTTCAATCGACAGCTAATAAAGAGGGTGTATTTGAATTAGAACTTGAGCTTTTAGAAGGAAAAAATATTATACAAGTTGTTTCATATAGTGACCAGACCAAGACAGCTGAATTAACAATTTACTATGCTAAAGACTAATTTTAAATACCTATTATTAACTGCTGTATTTTTGAGTATATTTATAGCACCTAGTGCGCTGGTCTGGGCGCAGACAGAAGCAACGGAAAGCTCTAACACGCAAGAAAAGATAGACCTAATAAAGGAGAAAGTGGCATCTCGGGTGGCTGAGTTAACTAAAGCAATTACAGTTGGCGTTGAAGGGTCAATTGAAAAAATTGAAGAAGGCTTGCTGACGCTGGATATAAACGGCAAACAAAAAACGGTTAATACTGACAAAGATACAGTAGTCAGTAAGAGAAATAGCGACTTGAGCATAGATGAGCTAAAATTTGACGATCTGGAAGAGAATGACGAAATAGTTGTCATTGGTGAAGAACAGATTGGAACAGATATTATTAATGCTAAATTAATTACCACTTCTTCCCCTGTGATTGCATTTACTGGCGAAGTTAAAGAAGTGGATATTAAAAAGTTCACTTTTGTTTTAATGGAAGCAGACCTAGAATATACCTTTGATTTTGAAAAATATACAGATTCATTAAAACTAACAGATAACAACTTTGAAGAAGCAGGCTTTACCAAAATTAAAGAAGGAGTAAAAGTTCAATTATTAGCCTCCCCCCAGAAGAATTCAGAGACGAGATTCACAGCTCTCAGGTTGATTGTTTTGTAATCATGTGTACTTAACTATTAACATATACTTTTATAGCATTTTTGATATTAGCCAAAGCCTCGTCAATTGTGTCTCCGTCATCGGCTACTCCAAGAGTAGGACACAAAGCTGTGAATCCGGGCTTGCCAGTTCCAGTTTGCTTGTCAGGACTAACAATAATTCGGTAGTTCAAAACTCTTGTTTTCATATGAGATTATTGTAATACGGATATAATAATAAAGCAAAATAGTTTACTCCACTTGACTAAAGTGCTTTAGTGTGATAAAGTGTTCGTCATATGAAGAACATAAAACCCAGATGGGTTAACTCTGATACAGACAATTTGTTTGAAGCAATATTACGGCTTGAGGATACTCAGGAAGCGCACAGGTTTTTTCGTGATCTTTTAACAGAGGGTGAAATAATGGAATTTGCTGCTCGCTGGAAAGCAGCAAGAATGTTAAATTCAGGTATCCCCTATTCCCAAATACAGAAAGAAACTGGGTTAAGTTCAACTACTGTTGCCAGAGTTAGCCAGTGGCTTACACGAGGAATGAGTGGTTATCAGTTAATGTTAGATAAACTTCACCATAGCGAGCATGTCATAGATCCCGCAAAGAGGATCTAGAGACATTCGTGATGGATTAATCCCCCACTTAAATTCATCCCTCCCGAATATTTCTTAAGAATTAATATAGTTAAATTATGACTAAAGAATTAGATAATAGAATACTTTTTGTGGCAGCAACTCACGGAGATGAGGGCTTTTCTATTGATGCGCTAGATCAGCTGAAAGCTGACTATGCTAAAGATGAATATGGCTATGACTGGATAATAGGAAATCCTATTGCACTAGCTGAGAATGTGCGTTTTATCGACACAGATCTTAATAGATGTGCCCCAGGGAATGTAGATAGTGACCTATACGAAGAAAGAAGAGCAAGTCAACTTATAAGAATATCTGATGACTATGGTGAATTAATAGATATACACGGAACAACTGCAAACACAGGTATATTTACACTGGTTACTTATCCAAGTATTGAGAACATCTTGTTTGCAGCGTCTCTACCTATAGATAGAGTTGTATTTTGGTACTCGAATAAATCCCAAATCAAAGGGCCACTTACGCAGTTCTGTAGTCAGCCTGCTATTGAAATAGAATGTGGTCCCAAAGGTGATCTAGGCATAATAATTCAACTTAGAAGTATCTTATCTATGTTCTTACAAAATAGAAAAAATGGTTTGAAAATTGATCTAGATAATAAAGAATTTTATGCGGTTTATGGAGCAATAAAACAGTGGCAAGGAGATAGATTGAGTGATTTTGAATTGGTAACACAGGGTAGTGAGGATTTTTACCCGCTATTAGTAGGTCAATATTCTGACAAAATTTGCTACAAGATGAGAAAAGTAGATTTTGCAAAGCAGTTTATATACTAAATATGAAATCACTTAGAAAAATACAGATTGGTGTAATGGGGTCTGCCTCAGATACGAAGTACTCCAAGAGATTGGAAAGCCTAGCGGTAAGCGTGGGATACTGGGTTGCAAATAAAGGAGCAACTCTCGTTTTTGGTGCTGAGAAAGATTGTGACTCTTTATCAACGGCTGCCTGCCGCGGTGCAAAAAAAGCTAATGGACTAACAGTTGGTGTTACGTATGGAAAAGGTCTTGACGTCTTTGAGAAAAATGCAGACGTGATAATTGCTAGCGGTTTAGAACGTGGAGGAGGAAGAGAAACTACTCTTGTATTAAGTTGTGATGCAATTATCACAATCAGTGGAGGATCAGGAACACTAACAGAAATAGCCATTGCTTACCAAGCAAATATACCCATTGTTGTATTAAAAAATACTGGAGGATGGAGTTCTAAGTTAGCCGGGCAGTTTATTGATAGCAGAAAACGACTAAGAGTTGAAGAGGCTAATACACCAAAAAGCGCTGTTGAAAAAGTACTTAAATTAATCAAAGACAAAAATGAGGAAATTAAATAAATCTCCACTACTAGTTCACCATATCCATATCAATCTCTTCTGGGAAGAGATTGGCTGTGGTATTGAACTCTCCTTGTAACAGCGATTTACCTCATTCAATCCCTTTTCATATAAGAGTTTGTTCTCTTTGTGTAAGGAAATGATCGGAGGTGATAATTATGTTAGAAAGAAAAAATTTAGTTCAACCTGAAAGTACAGAGGTATTAACCTCTGTACCTTATGTTGTTTCTGGAGATATAAAAATATTATTGGAGAACTGGGCAGATCAGCGTGGTTTTGTACTACCGGAAGCTAGTTTTTTTGTCGATCTTAGAGCTAATTTTAGCTCCTATATGCAACAAATGTTCGGTGGCTTTGAACTTGTATCTGAAATTGAGTTGGTAAATGGTATGGCCAAACAAGTGGAGTCTACTGGTCTACCAGCAATATCATTAGACCGAGTATATTTTCGCTCAGAATCGTTCTTAGATATAACTCGCCAGGTTGAAAATACCGGAAAAGACAAAGGGCTTGGAAGGCGCATGGGATCCCCCACCCTGCTCCAGCAATTTAGAGCTCTACGGGAACAAAATATCAGTAAGGTTACGTTAGTAGATGACGTCATATTTGCTGGTGAACAGGTTACCAGAATAAGCAAAATGCTTGAAAGAATAGGAATTAGTGTTCCAGTAGTTTGCGCTGGTATTGGAATTGGTGAAGGGATAGAGCAACTAAATAACCTTGGTCAAGAAGTAAGATGTGTTCGACAATATAAAGATGTCATAGACGAAATATGTGAAAGAGATTTTTATCCTGGTGTGCCAATGTGTGGCCGCTCAATCCAAGGTGATAATAATATTGGAGTTCCATACATATTGCCACTCGGTAATCCGGGTAAATGGGCATCCATACCTGACCAATGGCAAGCTCCCTTTTCGGGCTTTTGCATCCAGCAAACAGTTAAATTATTTGAAGCAATTGAAATTGCTTCAGGAAAAGAAGTCCAATGTAGAGACCTTGAGAGAAAGGTGTTTTCATTACCTAATGATGGAACACGATTTGTTGATGCTTTAGTAAATCTATAGACCTGTTGCCGATTGATCTTTTGGTCGATCGGCTATGGTTTTTTATTTAGCTTTAAAATTACATATCAGAGTTATATGTGAAACTGAGTTATGTAATTTCTGGGTGTGCTAAGATACTACCTATGGAGATAGAAAAAGTAGTTGAACAAAACAGCAAAATTAGGAGCTTAACTACCCAAGAGTACCAGATAGGAAGAAACGTGATGGAGGCTTGCATGTATGTGCAACCGAGCGAGAAAGTGCTCATAGTTACAGATCCCGAGGAGTACAAAAATGCAGCTATCTTTTTTGAGGCTGCCAAAGAATTTACTGACAGTGTCAAGCTCATCTCTTTTTCGGGAATGCATAAAAATGCCCAAGAGCCGCCGCCAGAAATAGTACAAGAAATAATAGCTGCGGACGTTGCTATCCTTATCACTAAACACTCTCTAACCCACACAAAGGGCAGATTAGATGGCACAAAAAGTAAAACACGAATTGCCACGATGCCAGGAATAACACAAGAAATAATCATGCGAACTTTGGGAGTGGACTATAGTGAGGTTGCAGCTTTGTCTATTAAAATTGCTAATATTTTAACTAAAAGTAAAAAAGGAAAACTTACTGCTGAGGGTGGCACGGATATCACGTTTAGTATAGCTGGTAGAGCTGGAATTGCGGATACGGGTTTGTTTGTAAAGAAAGGAGCCGAGGGAAATTTGCCCGCGGGTGAGGCATTTATTGCGCCTTTAGAAGGCACGACCAATGGAATAATTGTATTTGATGGTAGCTTTGATGCAATAGAGCTGAATCAACCAATAATAACTGAAATTCAAGATGGCAAAGTGATAAGTATCAAAGGGGGTAAGCCCGCAGATATTTTAAAGCGAAGAATGGACTCAGCTGGCGAGGCAGCTTACAATATTGCCGAACTGGGGATAGGTACTAATTCGGCAGCAGAGCTCAGCAGCAACCTTTTGGAAGCTGAAAAAGTATTTGGAACTGTGCATGTGGCAATGGGCAGCAATATTACATTTGGTGGGACAGTGTCTGTACCTTTTCATTCAGATGGTGTAATTCTCTCCCCTACTCTTAAAGTAGATGATATACTTATATTAGATAGAGGTAGCTTTAGATGGTAAAGACAAAAATTCAGCCAGTTAAGGGAACACGGGATTTTTATCCTGAGGATATCGCCTTTCAAAATTGGCTGTTTGGAAGGATTAGGACAATTTCCGAGAGCTTTGGGTACCAGGAATATGATGGGCCAATACTCGAGCCCATTGAGCTTTATCTTGCAAAAACTTCAGAAGAGCTAATTAAACAGCAGGCATTCACGCTGAAAGATGGAAAAGGGCGGGAGCTGGTGTTGCGACCCGAGATGACGCCAAGCGTGGCACGGATGGTAGCAGCAAAAAGTTATGAGCTACCAATTCCAGCTAGGCTATTTAACATTGGTCCCCGCTTTCGTTATGAGGCTCCGCAACGTGGCAGACTTCGAGAGTTTTATCAGTGGGATGTAGATATGTTTGGAGCTAATACGCCGGAAGCCGATGCCGAGATTATTGCTGTGGCAGCTGAGTTTTTTAAGACGCTGGGCTTAACACCTGACGATGTGGTGATTAAGATAAATGATCGTTCTTTAATTGAAACTAAATTTGCATTCTTAGATATCCCAGAAGATAAATGGCTTGAATTAACCACTATCATAGACCGGAGAGAAAAACTTACCCCAAAAGCTTGGCAGGAGTCCTTAGCAAAACTAGATTTTAGTGATAAGCAAATTTCAGAACTAGAGACTGTACTTAGAGACACCGACTTTAGTTTTGAGTCAGAGAATTTGACTAGAATTTTTTCAACGCTGGAGGACTTGGGGTATCGAGACTATGTTGAATTTGATCCATCAATTGTGCGCGGACTCCTCTACTACAGTTCAACTGTGTTTGAAACTAAAGATAGACATGGTGAATTTAGGTCTCTTTTGGGTGGAGGGCGCTATGCCAGTCTGGTTGGTGAATATGGCGGCCGGGACTTATCAGGGGTTGGTTTTGCAACTAGTGATATTATCATCCAGGAATTTTTGGCACATCACAACAAACTTCCAGAGCTTAAAGCTAAAGTTGCTGATGTTCTGGTGGTTGTGGTTGAAGAGGGCGCTGTTAGAGATGCTCTGAAGATAAGTACTTCGCTCCGCTCGGCTCAAATTAATACCGAGTTTTATCCTGATGCAACGGTAAAACTGGATAAGCAGTTATCTTTTGCAGATAAAAAAGGTATTCCGTTTGTTGTAATCTTTGGGAAAGATGAGATGGAAAAGCAAGTTGTAACTGTAAAGAAAATGGCAACAGGCGCGCAGAAACAAATACTTCTAAAAAACCTCACCCACGAAACTGTAGTTGGCTGGTAAGTGGAATACTCGAGCCCACAGGCGGAACGGACTCTGCGGAGAATTCACTGGGGTACCTTAGTCGTCTAGTCTTGAAACATCCACGTTGTATTGGTCTCGGACTTGGGAATTTTGTCTGATGCTACGCACAATAATCTTCTCGGTATTATTACCCCGTCCTGAGACATCATATATTGCGGAAAGCAACCGAGTTTCTGGGTCTATTATCTTACCGATTTTGGTCAACAGTGTTACTGGGCATTTTAGCTCAAAATTAATAGTTGTCAACTAAAAAAGCGTAACAGGCAGGCTTTCCACTTCAGTTATTTTAAAACCGGGTTTTAAAACTTTTGCACAAAAAGCATTTTAAGAATATCCCCAATTTTAAGTTGTACAGCGAAAATTA
>PFSB01000027.1 GCA_002788855.1 Candidatus Roizmanbacteria bacterium CG_4_9_14_0_2_um_filter_38_17
CCCTGGGAAACTTATAGTCTTTGGTTGTGCCATCTGCAAAACGGAGTGTAATGGGTTTTTCTTTTATGATGGTAATAAAGTTGGCATGTTGAGAAAGTACATCAAATTTGCCTTGTGAATTCTCAGATGAAAGAGCTGTGGCAGTCCCTTCCCACACGACCTCATGAGGGTTGCTAATTCGTATTTTAAACTCTTCCTGTTTCTTAACCATATTGTTATTATTTAAGGACGGTCCTTAAATAATTGTAATCCATTTGAGATAGTTTTTCTTATTTATAATTTCTAATTTAGCCTCGGGATACGTTTGGGTGAATTTGAGCTGCTTTTTAGTGTTTTGACCCCATTTGATCTCTGAGCCATCGAGCTTGCCGTCGCGCTCTTCTACCCAGTCAACTTCCTGCTTTTCCCAAGTCCGCCAGAAGTAGTTATTACTGTAAATAGGCTCATATGCTTGCCTTTTTAGTCTCTCAACTACTAAAAAGTTTTCCCATAATCCACCTATATCATCTCTTAGATCTGGATTATTGTAGTTATTAATAATGGCATTACGGATACCTACGTCATAGAAGTAATATTTGCTTTTCTTGTTAACTTCAGCCCGTAGATTACGCCTATAACCTCTGATATTGATAAGAATATATGACTGCTCCAGTAAGTCTAAATAACGACTCACTGTGCGTGCATTTACATTTAGCTTATTGGCTAGCTCATTTACAGAAACCAGCTGTCCTATCTGAAATGCCAGTAGGCGAAGTAAGTCTAGGATGAACTTAGAACCCTTAACACGCTCAAATTCTAGTATATCTTTGAGTAAATATCTATCTACTAATTCCTCTAGCTTAGCTTTCTTTTGATCTTTTCCCTTGCTTAATAAAATATCTGGGTAAAAACCATATGTAAGATAGTCGTTTAAGCTTTGATTGAGTTCATATTTGTTTGCACCGTTACCTTGCAACTCGGATACTGCAATTGGAAAGAGTTTAAGGCTTATGGCACGTCCCACTAATGGCTCCCCCATCTGTTGACGGAGTTGAAACGAGGATGATCCTGTAATAATTACACGGATTCGCTCAACATTGTCTACTAAGATCTTTATACCTAAGCTGATATTGTCTATTTTTTGAGCTTCGTCAATAACAATTAGCTGTTTTCCTTGGGCAAATCCAGTAATATCTTTTATACTAAGCGATGAAAATACTTCTCTCGCCTCAATACTATCTCCTGTTAAATAGACGTAGTTATAATCATCTGGGAGAGATGAAAGATAATTCTTAACTAAGGTTGTTTTTCCAACTTGTCTTGGTCCTTGAACTACTAACACCTTGTTCGGTTCAACGAACTTTTCTAGGTTTTGTATATGGCATCTTAACATGTCTTGATATTACCAAACTACATGAATTTTGTCAATTTTATGTAGCATCACTACACATACTATGCCTATTTTATGTAGTGTACGCTCAACTTACTTATTCCTAACTTTTTTCAGGAATTTCTTTAGTCCCTTGGGCTCTGGCGCGGGAGCAGGCGCGGGCGCGGGTGGTGGAGTGGGCTCTTTTAACTCCACAAGATCAGACGACCCTGAAGGGCCCGTTCCGCCTGTGGAGTTATTATTGATGATCTTGCTAAGATTGCCGATGTAAAGGAGCTTGTCTGCGTCTATTTTATCTAGCTCCCCTCCGAGAATTTTTTCAACATCAGATATTGTGTCTTCTTTAGGCACAGTGATGCCTGAACGGTTGGTCTGAATTTCGGTAGTATAAAAAGGCTGAGTCATGTAGTTTATAAGCTTGTTTGCGCGCTGAAAGATCAGGCGGTCCTCTGCTTGGAGTTCGGATTCACCAACAATTGAGACAATGCGCTGTAGGCGTTCGTATTCGCCGATGAGCTCGAGGGCTGAGGTAACTGCTTTAAAGTGACGCTCCCCTAGTATTTCACTGCTCAAGAGGCCTGATGATGAGCGAAACAGGTCAATTGGAGGATAGTACCCACGCTGAGTAAGGTCTCGAGAGAGAATAACTACGGAATCCAGGTGACTCATGATGGCTGCAACTCCAGGATCAGACAGCTCGTCGGCCGGCACGTAGATATTCTGTACTGAAGTAATACTACCCGTAGGTGTATTTACGAGGCGCTCTTCAAAAGCGGCTACCTCGGATTCTAAGGTCGCCTGATAGCCAAGCTCTGATGGAATCTGATCTAACATCGGAGACAACTCGCTCCCCGCCTGTACAAAACGAAATACATTGTCTACAAAGAATAATATGTCCTTTTTCTGCTCGTCGCGGTAGTACTCGGCTAGAGCTGCGGCAGCCCAGGCTGTGCGGAAACGAACCGCGGCATTTTCATTCATCTGGCCAAAGATCAAACCAGTGCGGGAAAGTGCATCAAACTGTCTCAACATAAGCCAGAGCTCGTGTCCTTCCCGAATACGTTCGCCAATTCCACAAAAAATGGCTACCCCCTTGGTCTGCTTGATAACATTGCGTAGAAGTTCTGTCATCAGCACGGTTTTTCCTACTCCGGCTCCCCCCACAAAGCCGATCTTTCCTCCTTTAATAAATGGGGTGAAAAAATCAATAGGTTTAATGCCTGTTTCTAAGAGCTCCACCTTGGTTGGTGTGGTAATTTTGGTTGTAGCCGGTTCATAGATTGGTCTTCGTCCCTCAGATTTAAGCTCGCCCGCGTCATCTTGTGGTTCACCAAAGAGGTTGATAACTCTGCCCAAAACCCCGTCTCCCACTGGGACAGTGAGGGTAGAATTGGTTGTGGTTATTGGCATGTTACGCTGGAGCCAAGATTTCTGAGTCAATGATAGAGCTAATAATGACTGATCTTGAGTGTACGCAAAGATCTCGAGGTGCACCTTGGGATTATCTGGTGAGGTTAGAAGCTCGCGTAATTTGGGTAGATTACCACTTCCTGAATACTCTACCTCCACCACTTGGCCTCGAACTCGACGTATTAATCCTGTAAATTTTATGTTTTGTGCCATCTAAAGCCTGTTTCGCATACCCGCTACAGTTTCTAAGAGCTGGGCATTTCTAATTAATTTTGCTCGTTTGTCTAGTTGTTGTTTCTGGTTCTTAATCTGAGTCTCGGCACGCTCATGGGCGCCACTCATTGAGAGCATTCGGGAAGCGGTACGTGCAAGGTCCGTTTCAATCATTGTACGATTAAATAGGATCGTTCTAACCTGGGTATTAAAAAAATCTAAGATATCTGGTAGTTCAGGTTCAAAGATAAAATCTAGGTCGATACCCTCCATTTGATGAGATTCTGGCTTATATGTAATATCTATAATCCCGGTTTCTTGTCTGAGAAGTGTGACAAAACGAGGGAAATATAGGAAAACTTTGTCATACTCATGAAATCTTGTTAAAAGGTCTGTAATTTCCTGTGGGTCGGGATTATCTTTTTTGAATTGAATAAACTCCTTAATTGAGTGATTATTTTGTGTTTGATAGTGTTCACGACCAGTCGCGCCAATAACAATCCGGTCTAGGGTTTTTGTAGCTGAATCATTGTCAAAAGTATCTATGACATCCAGATTCATCGTGCCAAAAAAATGTTGGTTGGAGGTGATAGCTACGCTTAAGATTTTGCTCTCCCCCTCGGGGGACAAGAGCTTGCGGTTGGCAGCTGTAAGCATTAAGTGCTGGTAAATATATGTTATTTCAATATAGAAGCGGGCATTGAGCTCATATGCGGATCTAATCTGCTTGATTTTCATTTCACTCATCTCTGTGTAGGCGCTAGCTATTTCAGATAGCGTCTCGGTTTCCTCAATAATGTTTCTTAGATCAACTGTTTTGGCCATTGTTTAGTTTTGGTACTAATTCTTGTTTAATGAACTCAAAGTACTGTTCTATCTTTGGGTAGTCTGTTAGTGTTTGAGATTTTTTGAGCTTATTAAAAGATTGAACAACTTTAAGCAAAGCTGGCTTCTCAACTCTAACCTTCTTCAAGTCTTTGTTATCAAAAAATGCAACAAATACCAGACTTAAGAGAGCTAGTTGGTCTAATAATTCAAGTTTTTCGTGCACATTTTGACGCAACAACTCCTGAATAACTACTCCCCTTTTCAGTTTCTGCTGAGAAACTATATTAAGCTCAGAGCTGAAACGACTAAATCGTTCAAGATTACGATAATCTGCTAAAGACTTTTTAGTCAAGTGAGCAAGTTGTTTAAATAGGACATTTTGAGTCTGATGACCTACCCTGGTTACTGACGCGGGGATATCTATTGAAGGGTAATAACCTTGAGATCGTAATGAACTTGAAAAAAAGAGATGTCCATCTGTGGAAGACATTAGATTAGTGGGTATAAGGTCTGTAAGGCTATCTAAGTTTGTCTGAATAACTGGTAACAAGGTAATGGAGCCTGAACCAGCCTTCTCATTAAAGCTACCAGCCCTTTCCATTAAGTGAGCGTGCTGGTAAAAAATATCACCTGGATAAGACTCTCGACCTGGAGTTTTGCCAGAAAGTAAAGCCATCTCCCGGATATGTTTGGCGTGGATACCAAGGTCATCCAGCACTAAAAGAACTTTTTTACCCTGTTTTCGGAAATAATCAGCTATGGCAAAGGCCACCTGTGGGCACACCACTATAAGAGGTGACGGATCAGCTGAAGAAGTGGCAATAATAATGGAGTAATCTAGGGCATTTCTTTGCCTGAGAAGCTCGGTAATGTGCTTAATCTCGCTTTCCGGTTTTCCTAATACAGCGTAAATACAGATCGTGTTGGTGCCCTTTTGGTTGATAATAGTGTCGAGGATAAAAGTGGCCTTGCCACTCCTTGGCTCTCCAACAATGAGCTCGCGCTGACCAATACCAATGGGAACCATGACGTCTATAGTTGAAAAGCCCGTTATTAATTGTTGCGTAATCATACTCCTCGTGCCAATGCCCAAGGCAACTACCTCCAGCTCCATGGGTTCTAAACTTGCTTCCAATGGGGCTTTATTGTCGAGAGTCTCGCCTAGTGGATTAAATACACGGCCTAAGAGCTTATCTGAAAGGTGAACATTAATTCCTGTGTCACTGGTTTTAAAAATATCTCCGGGGAGCGGGCGTGACTCATCCAGCATAACTGCCTCAACTTCCTTATCATCAAGTGACATAACCAAAGCTCGACCTCCTTTTTCATCTACCAAGACATCGTTAATAGCGGCAGAAGGCACCCCTTCCAGGTAGATAAGATAGTCTTTGGCACTAGTTACTGTGGCTCTTTCATTATTTTTTTTCATATTTTTTAAGGTCCTTAGTGATGGAATAGTCGTGATAGACTCCGTCAATAATAAAGGCGCAACCTGCGCCAAGATGCGCGTCTAGTTTAATATTCACCAGTAAAGAGGTATTTATCTCTTTGCGTAACCAATTGGTAAGCATTGCCAAATTAGGCTCGTCTGGAATAAAAGGTAATAACAAAGTGAGCTCAGGAAGCTCTTTTATTTTTTTGGTATATTCCTTAATTTTGGAGTATAGGTCTTCTTTTGTAAAATCTTTATAGAGCTTTGTGGGTAATAAACCCACTGGGCGGGCTTTTCCGTCGCTACTATAAAAATCTTTCTCGGCGGCTTGGCGCAAGAGCCTCACACTCTCTAAAAGATCAGACTTTGTATAGTTGTGAGCAAGCAAATAGTTAAATAATTCCATTGAGTGTATTGTCTTTTTTGGCTTTTTCCAGTGACTTGAATACAATCTGCATGTGATCTTTGGTTGAGAGAGAGAGGCTTAATACTTCGCGTATTACCTGATCTATGATGTCTGCGATATTGTCATCGATTGCTTTCATCTGACTTTTTCCATATTCCTCAACCATCTTTTTGGTGTTTTTAAGCTCAATATTAAGAACTTCTTGAATTTGCTTGCTTGACTCTTCATAGAAACGCTTAGTTTGGGCTGTAATTAGCTCTTGGTTAGCTGAGACGGTTTTACTGATGGTTGCTTCAAGTGTTTTTAGGAAGTATTCATAGTCTTTTTCGGCGCTCTCTACGCTTAAACTTAGTTGTTTAGTAAGGTCGTTACTTAATCCTTCTAGAGCAGTTTCAAACCTTTCTTCAAGGTGTTTGCCTTGTAGTTTTTCTTGTGAGACAACCTTTAGTCCCTCAATTTGAGCCTGTGCCAAAACTTTATTAGCCTCATGGAGCGCATCGTGAATAATTACGCCAGATTGGCTTTTAGCTCGAGCTAATTCGGGACTTTGAGGGGCTAGCCAACGCTTATAAATCAGATAGCAAACACCTGCTAAAAGAACCATTAAGTTGATCAAGATTATAGCGTAAATAATGCTGGGCAAATTCATTTTTTAAAGCCTGGTTGCGGCCAGCGCCATGACAACAGCGCCTATGTTAATTATAGCAATTAATACAACATTAAGCACAATCATTGTCTGTATTTGAACTTTGGCAAGCGGGTTCCTGCCAATTGACTCTATCCCCTTGGTAATATTACGGCCCATGGTAGTGAAGGTAGTGATTAGAGAGGTTAAAACGATTAAAAATCCCAGGATATAACGTATAACTAAGGCAGAGCCTTCCGCTTGGTCAACGTTCT
>PFSB01000028.1 GCA_002788855.1 Candidatus Roizmanbacteria bacterium CG_4_9_14_0_2_um_filter_38_17
GGAAGAAAATTAGCAAAAGGTTAGCAATTTGGATTGGATGTTACTTGATGCAATGAATGGCCGTTTGTTCGGATTCTCTCGTGATGCATAACGATCTAAGCAACACAATAAATTTGGCAAGCGAATTAAGTCTTTACGAAAAAAGAAAAATATGACACAAGAAGATTTAGCTTTTGAAATAGGCGTAGACAGAAGCTATATGGGATTTATTGAACGAGGAGAAAGAAACCTAACTTTGGAAAAAATAGCAAAAATTGCCAAAGCATTAAGTGTTTCTCTATCAGAACTATTTAAAGGTATATAAATAGTGAGTAGCGGGGTGGGGTAAGTTTATGCGTTATCGTATGCTCTCAAGTCTGGAATGTAGATATACGCATTCTACCTCTCAATATGGTACTTACATTTAGAACTGGCGATTATATGTCACAGCGGCTTGCTATGCTATAATTTTGTGATGTTTAGGCTTGCACAATAAGAAAATAGTATAAATTATGAACAAGGACTCTCTGTTTGGGACGCTTTTACAGGTAAGAAAATTAAATCGAGATTTAAGTTATCAGGATGAATGGGGATTACAAGATAGCTCACTTGAGTCATATCTCGCCAGCTTTAAGGACATAATAACTCAAGATGAGCTTGTGCAGATAATGGATAAAAACAAAGGATATCAAGCCACGC
The DNA here is from genome assembly GCA_002788855.1 of Candidatus Roizmanbacteria bacterium CG_4_9_14_0_2_um_filter_38_17. Classification (NCBI taxonomy): domain Bacteria; phylum Candidatus Roizmaniibacteriota; species Candidatus Roizmanbacteria bacterium CG_4_9_14_0_2_um_filter_38_17. The sequence goes on from PFSB01000028.1 coordinate 679, forward strand.
TTGATTTAATGGGGTCTGGTAGCGCTTGGGAAGATACATCAGTAGACGCAATTCTAGGAGTAACCCTGTCAGACAAGGATTATTCTATAGATAGAAGAACTGTTCTTGGGGGTGATGTCTTATCTAAAAAAACTTGGAAAAGAATCAGATCATATTTAAATGATAAAGAGCTAGAAGGTTTTAATATTATTACATGCCGTCCCGAGGGGGGTATTCATACTCTGCCTGACAATAAAGATTTATTCGGATATCTATTATCGGAAGCAGTAAGTTTGCTACATGAAGGTGGAGTTTTGCTTACTCAATTACCTGGTAGTCTTTCTCACGAAACCAGTAGATTAGTGTCTCAGCAATTAGTAGAAGACATTGAAGCCAAAATGGGTGTCTCAGTTTATTATCAATCAAGTCAATCTTTTGGTTTACCTAGTAAAATATCAGCAATTAGAGTTGATAAGTTAGTTTCTTGATAAATGTATGAAAAATCGTTTCTACCTTGTTCGTCATGGAAAAACAAAAAAACAAATCGGGGATCCTCCTCTTTCGATAAAAGGAATAAAGCAGGCTCGTAGTACAGCTAAATACTTCAAGTTATTACCAATACAAAAGCTTTTAGCAAGCCCTATTATAAGAACTCAACAGACAGCTCAGTATATTGCTGATGTCCTTGCTTTAGATGTCGTAACGCTTAATCTTCTGAGAGAACGCGTAAATTGGGGAGACGATCCAAATCAGACTTTTGATGACTTTCTAGCTATGTGGCAAAGAGCGTCACTTGAAAGAAACTGGCAACCACCAGTAGGAGATTCATCTTATGCTGCCGGAGAGCGAATATGTAAAATTATTTCCTCAACTCCTGATGAATTAAGTCATATTGTTTTGGTTACCCACGGAGGTATTATTACTGATTTTCTACGAAATGTTTTTGAGGCAAGCTTACTTGATAATAGACTTACAAATTTCAGCAAGGCAAAAGACGGAAGTCTCATTGAGTGTTCAATTACTATAGTAGATTACTATACAGATAAATCAGCTTATGATCTAGTTGAGCTTGGTTCTACGAGTCACTTACATGAGCTTTAGCTTTTTCAATAAATGAATCCCGAATTCTTGTTCAAAGGTATTTAAGTCAGAAAAAACTTTTAGAGAAAGCAGTCTAACAACCCAGTTGTGGCGAAGTGGAGATATGGTCAATATAGGTATGCCTGCATTATGAGCTACCCACATCTCTATTGCAGATCCCATGCTGGCTTCAGGTATAAAAGAGATGAGAAAATCGACCTCTCCAGCTATTTTACAATACCTAAAGAACATTTCTTCTGCTTCTTTGTTGTTGTATCCTAATCTATTAGGATCTGTCAGATCGGGATCAATAATCTCTACATTGGGGAAAATAGTTCTTAAATGAGATGTGATTCGCTCTCTATAATCTTGGGAGTGTATACCAAGTTCTTTCTTGTTTCCTTGCATAATACCAGCAATAAAAATTCTCATTATGTATCTACTATATAGTCTTAGAGAAAAATTGTTGTATTTGTTTTGTGACATATTTAATTTCTTTTTTAGTCAAGAAAGGATGCAAAGGTAGTGATAACGCTTCCTTACTCCATTGTTCTGCTTCTGGAAAAGAACCCTTATTACCTGTGTATGAAAACGATGTAGTAAAGTGAATTGGTTTTGGGTAATGAATTCCAGTTTCGATACCTTGTTCTTTTAGCCATTTCCTTAGATTGTTTCGTTGTTTTGTTCTAATCACAAATAAATGAAAAGAGTGCTCACCAAAGCTACTTTCTAAAGGAAGGGTTAAATTCTTTAATTGTACAAGATTATTGAAATAAATGGTTGCTAGCTGTTTTCTGATTAAGAGCCATTTTTCCAAATAACGCATTTTAACGAGAAGAAAGGCTGCTTGGATTTCATCAAGTCGACTATTTCTTCCCACAAATATACTATCGTAACGATTTCTTTCCCCATACATTCTTAGCATTTTAAGTTTCTCATATGTTCTTTTCGTATTTGTAACTATAGCTCCGCCATCACCTAATGCGCCTAAATTTTTTGTAGGATAGAAACTAAATATAGCCATATCCCCAAAAGAGCCAACGGGCTTTTTTTTATAGATGGATCCAACTGCTTGAGCACAATCTTCAATAAGTAAAATTTTATTTTCTTTACAAATAGATTTAATTTCATTAATATTTGCAGATAAACCATATAAGTGCACAATAATAATAGCCTTCGTTTTATGAGTGATTTTCTTTTTTAATTGTTTTGGGTCAAGGTTAGCTGTATTTCTTTCTACATCTATTAATACAGGTGAGGCGTGACTTAGTGCAACTCCGAAAATAGTTGGATATGAATTTGCGGGTAGAATTACTTCATCCCCAACCCCAATATTATTTGCTTGCAGGGCTAGTGTAATTGCGTCGGTACCTGAGGCACAGCTAACACAATATAGTCTATTGACTTTTTTTGCCATTTTTTCTTCAAACTCAGACACCTTGGGACCGAGTATTAAAAAACCACTTTCTCCTAGTTGATCAAGAGAATCATGAAGCTCGTTTCTAATCACTTTAAATTCCCTGCTTGTTGGGAAAAATGGAACCTTAATCCCAATAGTAGTTTTTGTTTTTTTCATAAAAATTTAATGTTAATTTAATTCCATTTTCTAATGTGGTCATTGGTTTCCATCCAACATATTTATTAAATTTTTCCCAGTTTGCTATGTAACTTCCTACCTCTATTTTTTTCCGATCCTCTGAAAATTCGACGCAACTATATTTACCTTTTCCATATACTGTTATTGCAGTTTTTATAAACTCCTCAAGACTTACTGCTTCACCTCCTAAATTAAATGCTTGTCCCCAAGTGTTATCGGATGCTGCTGATAATAGAAAGGCATCAACAACATCATCGACATAATTTATGTCTCTTATTTGTGACCCAGCACCCATTAGTTTTATTTCATTGCTATCTATTAATTGACGAAGAAACCAATTTAATACTCCTTGTCGTGAATGTTTCATCTGGTGACGTGGACCATAGCAATTAGTAAGTCTTAAAGAAGTAGTTTTTATTCCATATATATGGAAATACAGCAAATGGTATTGTTCACCTGCGATGTTATTTATTCCGTTAACATCTGTAGGAACTTGTGGATGATTTTCATCTACAGGTAGATATGTTGGTCTTCCATATTGATTTCTAGTTCCTGCCCAAACAATCTTAATCAATGGATTATTAAGTCTGCATGCCTCAAGAATTGATAATTGACTGACACAATTTACTTCAAGATCTGTAAAAGGATCGGTCATGCTATCTATGTGGCTTAATGTTCCTGCTAAGTTAAACAATATATCTTTATCCTTTACTAAATAATTTATACTGGGGCGGTCTCGGACGTCGGAGATGTTAATATTTAATTTATTTTTTACCTCCTGAATATTAAATAAATTACCACCGTAATCGGGAATGAGTGAATCAATTAAAGTGACATGTGCTCCGAGCTTTACTAGTGCTATTGCAAGGTTGCTACCAATGAATCCAAGTCCGCCTGTTATTAAAATTTCTTTATTGCTATAAAACTGTTGAAGATGATTCTTTGTCATTTTATACGATTGAATCGATATTTAAGTCTTCTAATGCATACCCTCTTTCCAATGATTGTAGAATTGAGAAGTGTTTCAATACGTAGGTTTGAATATTGGGATTGTTTCTGAGTAAGTTATTCCTATTAAGTCCAAAAATAGTTCGGAGATAAGAGAGAGAACGGAGAGCATGATAAATTAATCTCTTTTGTGGGTAGTTAGGGGATATTTTTCTGGTGATGTTATAACCCCTTAGAAAATCTTTTTTTTGATCATAAAATTCGTTTTTATATGATGAGAAATAAAGCCAATTCTCTATAAAAGCAATGTCTATTTCTGGATCTCCAACTAGAACATCTTCAAGATCTATTAGACTTTTAATCTGCCAAATTCCATTTTCTCCTGAATTTGCAATGAAATTGGCAAATCTAGCATCTCCATGACTCATGCTTAACGAACTACCTAATAAATTTGTTTGGGTACTACCGATTTGATTATGTAAACCTGGAAGAAGTTGTACTATTTTTGCAGGACTGATACCCCCTATTCCTTGATCATTTGACAGCTCAAAAATCTTGCGAGATTCTTCATTAACTTGTTCTAATACATGTTGTATCCAATTGGTGTAATATGCGGGGTTTAACCCCATAATTTCATTATCGGTTAAGTTATCATTTCTGTGAAATGTGCCAATACGATATCCTAAGTCTTGAGCTAAGTTTGTGATATGTTGAGTTCTTTCTTTTTCCATTAAGCGAGATTCTATTGTTTCGTCTAAATTATATCCTTCGACAAATTCTCTTATTAGAAAGCCTGTTTCATTTCCGTCAACTAATTCATACCCTCCATCATACATTTTAGGAATGAGTACTTCTGGATCACCATCAAGCACATCTCTTATTAAAGATTCCTTTTCTATTTTCCACCAATCTGAAGTATCTCGAAAAATTGTAAAAACTAGAGTCTCATGCGAAGGGTTTTGTCCAAAAAATCTAACCTTATAGCTTTCGTTGCTTATTCCACCTTCTAATCTAGAGTATGTGTAAAGGTCGGTCGAAAAGTGACTGTTAATCATTGTTTCAACTGTTTTTTGCATAGCTTACTTTGTTAAACTACATACAAAACTATCAATGATCTCTACTGTATGGTCTAAGCCGTTATTACCAAGTTGACTAATAAATTTTTTACCAACTGATATTTGGTGTTTTTTTATTGATTCGGGAAGTTGTATATACTTATTTATTCTTTTTGCGCAGTCATTTAGAATTTCAGAAGAGTTTTCAAATTTTCTTAGTTCCTCTAGAAATTCTTTCATGATTTTTTTTAAATCTCTTCCTGCTAGTTGCTTATGCTGAAAGTAATCAGAAAAGTGAATAGAATTTGATAGAGTTGCAATACCTTTTTCACGAAATTCATCTAGTTCTACGTAAGCACTGCTATTATATGGAGGTAAGAAAAAAATAGGTTTCTCATAAGCAATAGCTTCTAAAGGTGCTTCTAACCCTGGGTTAATCAAGATATCCTGAGACGATGCAACTTCTTGTAGCCATTGCGCATGTGACAAAATAGTAAATTTGTATATACCGTTTCCATATTTTTTGTCCAGATCTGCCATAATTTTTTCATTACCTGCAAATAACACAGAATCATACCTATCAGTATTAATCTCATTAACTATCAGCTTTGAAAAAGTATAGGGATAGTTACTATCTTTGCCTATTTTGTACCATCCTGCTGCCTCTGTTCCGCCATACGCAATAAGTAATTGTTTTTTTTGCGGATTATTTTTGTAAGAAATGTCTATAATAGGTCCAACAATTACCATATTTTTGATTTTTTGCGCATATTTTTTCATGTTACGTTCATTTTTTACAGAGTTCTGTTGAATATATAAATCAACGTCAAATAAATAATCAGGAATTTCATCCCACCACCAATAGAGCATATCCAACCATATCACGGGTAGGTTAACTTTCTTAGCAAGAATGACACTAGAACGATCTACACTAGAAAGGAGAGCATCGGCCTGCTTAAAAAGATCTTTACCCCAGTTCATAAACTCTTTTGAATCAGTATCAAATCTATAAACTTTACTAAATTTAACTCGGCTGGCTAGTTGATATGCTGTTCCGTCTCCAACAAAGGAGACGTGATGTCCTTTTTCAAGAAGTTTTTCACAAACAGTAATTAACTTACTTACTGGGCCAAATGCGAAATTTTCTGCTATTGCTATTATTTTTGCCATATTAACTTTTTCTAAACTCTAGTACTCTGTATATTTCGTAGCCATAATCTTTTTCTGCAACAATATTTAATGATAAACCTGATTGTTCTACCAGTTTTTCTATATGTCCAAGAGGGTCTACAAAACTTACTTTAGAAGCATTTGAGAAGGTCATAAGTACTCTTCCAGAATCATTTAACCGGCTATGACATCCTTGTATAAATTGCGTTGCTAGAGACATATCTGGGCTGTCAGCAACTGCCATTTCTAAAATAGTTTCAGGAGTGGCAGGAAGCAATGGCGGGTTTGCTATTATTAAATCAAATTTTTCATTTTTTAATACACCTTGCCATAAGTTCCCTACTCTAAAATCAGTTTTGCTGGTTGCTAAGTTTCTTGTTGCATTTTCATGTGCACAAGCTATTGCTTCGGAAGATGCATCCACACCAACAACTTTGCTAGCCTGTTGCTTGACCAATAATCCTAAGACTCCTGAGCCACAGAACATATCTAACACTACTGAGCTATTTTCTGTATTCAGGTTTTCGGCCAGCATTCTTGTGACTTTCGTAAATGCAGGATTAAAAACATTTGGATAAATTACAAGTTGTAAGCCCATAAATTCCTGTTCATAAGGAGTTTTATGTTGAGAATGAAGACTCAATAATTTTTGAGCAGGTCTTAAATCCAAGCTAATGTTTTCAGCTATCATGACAAAATAGATATACTAATTATTGTATGATATACAATGTATAACATTTTCTATATTATATAATAATACTTGATTTATACAAATCGAAAGTTTTATGAGAATATTTTTTTTGGCAAGTATATCTGCTCCATATAAACTCAAGGCAGTTTTTCCATTGATTATTCGGGAAATAGAAGGATATGGTAACGAAGTCATATATGAGCACGTTCTTGATAAGCCCACTAATGTCCAAAAGTTAACCTCGCAACAACTAGAGGAAAGGGCTAAGAGACTTTCAAAGGAAATGTTAAGTTGTGAGTGTGTTGTTTTTGAAGGAACTCATCCTAGTACAGGATCGGGTTTTTTACTTTCGCAAGCCACTAAGAAAAACATTCCTACTCTATTTTTAACACAAGAAAAATACTCAGGTTTGTATTTAGCCGATCGTAGTAGACTATTGGTGATTAAATATTATCACCCCGAAAAGAAAAATGATTTTAAATTAATTATTAAGAAGTTCTTAAAGTTTGCTCAGAAAAAAAAGTTGTCAAATAGATTTAATTTGATGATAAGTGATTCTATGAATAAATATATAGGCAAGTGTTCAAAAAATAATAATACGTCGAAAGCTGATTTCTTAAGGAATTTGGTTTATGAGAAAATGAGGAATGAGAATGCGAAATAGTAAATATATTCAAATACACAATAACTTAACAAACATAACAATTCAATATAACTCTGGTAGTTATTAAAATAGTGAGTAGTGGGGTGGGGTAAATTATTTCAATACAGATCTAAGCGTATCCTCTCAAGTCTGGAATGTAGATATATGCGTTTTGTCTCTCAATGTTGGTTCTAACGTCGTCCACAGTGTGGAGCCACGCTGAACGATCGGCGTATTTTACGATTTCGTCAAAGGGGTTTAGGTAGTCATACTGCACTAAACTGCCATTTAACCTCAAGTTCTGAAGTGTCATCTTGATTAATTGGTGTTTTTCTTCCATTTCAGAACTTTCAAAGATGTTTTTTGCCCGATTAGCAAGGTTTAGCACATGATCTACGGTCAAATAGTAGTTATCTTCGGCATCTTGTAATAACTTGAGCCTTGCGTCTGTATCAGCGATTTTGTTTCGGGTCTGTAGGTAGTATTTGTCATACTCGCTCTTAGTAATACCACCCTTACCAACAAATATTGGTCTAATAATGTGGTGTTTTTCATCACCCGTACATTCAAATGCAAATACCTTTTTGAAGTTGGTTTTTGCAACTATCTCTTTTGCATAGTGCAATGCGCCATTTTCTGCAAAATCGGTAATCGATTTAGTATCAAGTGCTAATTCTGTTTCGCTTTCATCTGTGTAGTGGGCTTGTTTATTTAAGTCTGCTTTATCTTCTACAACTAAGATGAAGTCGCCTGATTTTGCGGTAAATTCTGGAAAGCCAACTCTACCAGTACCCTTTTTGGATGATGTTTTCAGTGCTTCGTGTATTTCTGCAATATTGCTTGCGTTTGGAGTAAATTGAATTTCCGCCGACGTTAGAAGGTTGCCAATATGAAAATCTAATGTTCTTTCGTTTTTATTCATGGTGTTATTTTTTCGATTGCAAAAACTTTTCTAAAACATTTTTTTCAATTCGGTATTGCTTGCCTGCTTTTTTGGAAACCAGCTTGCCCGATTGAGTTTCTCTTTGAGGGAGCAGAATCTGATTTGGAAAAAATTCGTTCCTATGAATACAAATGGGGAGGTAAAAAAGAGCAAATGGTTAGAGCAGATATATCAAAACCCATGGAAGAAGCATTGATTGGTTATTCAAGAACTGCTTTTCAAGCCACAGAGTGCAGGGATTATGCTAGATTTGATTATCGTGTGGGTGATGACCAACAGCCTTACTTAGTAGATATTAACTACAACCCAGGAATTGGTCTTAATACCCACGGATTAAATAATACTCTAACCATGATAGCGAGCTTTGACGGGTATACTTTTGAGGATTTAGTTGAGAAAATAGTTAGAACCGCTGCTACAAGAGAAGGTATATTGTGAAACAAGACAGAGAAAGAAGAACTATTATAATAGCTAACACTGCGGAAGCATTCAGTAAACCTTTGTCTCGTGCTGGTAATACACCAAAAGGAAAACAAAGAATCAATCACGAGCTTGCACTATCACAAAGAGCTTTCTTTTGGGAAAGTGATAATAAGGCAATAGTCACTCCTTATAAAATCCCTAATCTTCTATTTCAAACCAATATGTCTTCGTTAAGTTATCGTAATGTAGATAATTTATTTCCAAAGATAGCGGACATCAACCTTTGCCAGATGATAATGAAGGACAAAAAACTATGGACAAGGTTGATTGGTTTAATTAAGCAAAATCCGTATACTAGATTAACGCCCTATGCTGTAACTCCAGACTTTATAACCCTTGTAAAAGAACTTAAGAAAGAAAATGTTGATTTTGAAGTTTGGGAAAATGAAGACACAAGTAACATTGTTGAATATCTTGATTCTAAGATTGGCTTTAGAGAAGTTTTAGCTACTCAGATAAAAATCCCCAAGGGATTCGTTTGTAAAAGCTCAGAGGAAGTATTTAATAAGGTTAATTGGTTTTTGAGCAAGAATAAAAGTTGTGTAATAAAGGCTAATGTAGGCGAATCTGGTTGGGGAATGTTAATTATAGATAAAGCTAAATTTAAAGATAATAAAAAATTAATACCATATATTAAACAGGAATTTGCTAATGACAATATCTGGCAAGATGAGCTGTTTGTAGTTGAAGAATATTTAATTGTTGATATGAAAATTGGAGGTGGCTCGCTTTCTACAGAGGTTTTTGTATCAGATGAGGATCTTGAAATTACTTATTCCTGTGAGCAGATATTAAGTAAAACTGGCGAGTTTTTAGGAATCGGTGTTGGGAAGAGTGGCTTTTCCAAACAAATACAGATAAAACTTGAAGACATAGCTATGAAAGTTGGGCAGAAATATAGAGACTTAGGATACCGTGGGTTTTTTGATTTAGACTTTGTAATAACTGAAGATAGAACAATATATGCAGTTGAAACCAATACAAGAAGAACTGGGGGTACGCATGTCTACGACCTAGGTAGAAGAATATTTAAGGGGAGTGTGTCTAACTGGGGATACCTTATATCCGAAGACTCTTTTAGATATAGTAGTAAGCAGAATATTCTTTCAGATGAGAAAATTATTAATACCGTAGAGGATCTACTATTTCCAATAAAAGAAAAAAATAATGGAATAGTGATTACTTTAATTAATAACGTAGACCCTATATTGGGCTATATAGTTGTTGCTGACAGCAGAAAGCAAGCTGTATCTTTGCAAAAGAAATTTAGAGACCGTTGGAAATAGAGTGTAGTAGAATATAACTTATGAATACACAAACAAAACTTTTAAAAGTTGTGCCGTTTCAGGAAACACTAGGCGGTGGATACTGTGGTCCTGCCAGCTTAAAAACGGTGTTGGATTACTATGGAATAAACAAGACTGAAGAAGATCTGTCCCAAATATGTGGTAGAGACCCTGATCTAGGAGTGAATGATGAAGCAATAAAGAAAGTGGCTCAAGCTCTTGGTCTGAATGTAGAGATTAAAAATAATGCAGAATTTAAGGATATTGAAGGTTGGCTGAAAAGAAAAGTACCAGTTATAGTTAACTGGTTTTCCAGAGGAAGATATGACTATCCTGAAGATGATGTAGCTGATGGACATTATTCGGTGGTAGTCGGGCTGGACGAAGAGTATATCTATTTACAAGATCCCGAGGTTGGGAGAGTACGCAAAATTGGAAAGGAAGATTTCCTGCGAGTATGGTTTGACTTCTCAACTGAGCACATCACTAATTGGGAAGATATGATTGTTCGCCAGCTGATTGCTATTTATAAGTAGTATTTGGTCTGTATTAATCTCAATTTCTCGGTTGATGAACAAGTCCTTTAAGGGGAGCCACGCTGAGCGTGGCTTTATCCCGCTTAGCGGGAAGCTAACTCATAAAATATATAATTAATTTTAATGTATTATGTTTACATTCTGCATTGTGCTGATGGAAAGCTTTATACTGGATATTCTTCTGATTTAAAGAAACGTATTGAGAAACATCAAAAAGGTTTTGTCAGATCCACTAAGTCAAAGTTATCCATTAGGTTAATTTATTACGAGGCATTTATTGAAGAAAAAGATGCTAAACAGAGAGAACTGTACTTAAAAGGTGGAAATGGAAAGAAAGAAATAGAGGTTATGCTGCAAAGCTATTTTGAAAAGACACCGTGGATAAAATAACAGTCTCTTAATAATATTAAATGTATATATGAAAGATATTCTTGACGCTATTAGAAAAGCGATAAAAGACAAAAATTGGTATGGTGCATTATTTATTTCTCTAGCACTACCTGACATTTGTGGCAAAATTGAAAATCCAAATTTTCTTTCCGGAAAAAGATACAAAGATTGGTTTAATAAATAAAGGACAAGAATCTGGAAAAATTTTAGAAAAGTTTTAATCCGTAACCTTTTCTATTTCCTCTCTGATTTGTGCTATCCTTCGACTTCGCTCAGGACAAGTGCAAGTCTAAAGTTAGAGAAGTTAAATCTAAGCGTAATAGGTTCTAACATCCTCCAACCGGTGGAGCTAATTGGCACTTAATATAACTAAACGAACCTCTTGATAAATTGGCCATTCACTATTCGTATCATTTGTGATACGATTAACAGATATGAATGATACGAATCTTAATGACCGTCAAAAACAGATCTTATCAATCTTAAAACAAAAGAATAGTATTACCCGCCAAGAATTGACAGAGAAAATATCTGCTAAAAAGGGAGTTTCGAGAATAACAATTATTAGAGATTTAAACGATCTAATTAATGATAAGCTTGTCAAAGCAGAAGGAAAAGGGAAAAATACTAGATATGGTTTGTTTGAAACCAATTCTTTACTAAATTATCTTGATCTTGACGGTTATTTTATTGAAGAAGACAGGATAATTAAAAAAAAATTTGATGTTTTCGTCTTTGATCACTTAAACAACTTATATTCTCCAGATGAAATCAGATTGTGGGAAAAGAGCAAGAAAGTTTTTAAAGAGGCTCAAGAAAAACTAGATTTATCAATCTATAAAAGGGAGCTAGAAAGATTTGTTATTGAACTATCTTGGAAATCGTCACAAATTGAGGGAAACACTTACAGCTTAATTGAAACGGAAACCTTGATTAAGCAGAATATTAAAGCGAACGGGCATTCTAACGAAGAAGCTGTGATGATTTTAAATCACAAAGAAGCGTTTGAGACAATTTTAGATAAAAAGAATTCATTTAGAAAACTAGATTTCCCCGACATTATTCAGTTACACCGAGTGTTAACAAAAGGCTTAATAACTTCGGGCATTAGATCGCAAAAAGTGAGAATTACTGGAACACAATACGAACCCTTATCAGACAAACATAAGATTGAAAAGATATTAAGACAATTAATTGAACATGTGAATAAAATTGAATATCCACCGGAAAAAGCATTAGTACTTGCAATAATGATTGCTTACCTTCAACCATTTGCCGATGGGAATAAAAGAACCTCGCGTATGCTTTCAAACGCTGTCCTCATGGCTTACGATTTTCCTCCTTTGTCTTATCGAAACATTAATATTAATGAATATAGAAGCGCAATGATTGTTTTTTATGAAACTAACAATTTGTTTAATTTCAAACGACTTTATGTAAAACAGCTTCAATACGTAATTGAAAATTATTTTCAATTGTAGATAATTTAAAATCGCCAGCTTAAATCGCCAGTTGTCCGAAAATCATCTCATCCCCCGAGCCAGATGGATTGCCTCGGCAACAAAGCGTCTTTTTTTGTTGATTTGTCGGGCAATTCTGCATGTTCGAAAGTTTCTAATGCTTTAATC